>NZ_JAYKGW010000247.1:0-23028 GCF_035285525.1 Okeania sp.
CCAAAGCTATGATAAATAACAAGTAAATTGTGACAATTATATAATCAATTATTTCCATCAAACTATTCCTCAATTAAATATATTAAAACTCAGTAATTAGTTGTTTTTTTATGTGCAAAAAAAAAGGTGTAAATAAATTATCATAATTATTAAAAAGCTGACAAAAATTATTATTTTTTGGTTCTTTTTTTAAACTGCTGTCAATGAAATTAATCGGTAATCTTGTAAAATTATAAAAATAGACCGATACATCTTTTTTATTGCCAAGAGATAAATTCCTATAATTAGCACTTTTTTACTATTAATTACTAACTTTTTTTTCATCAATAAAGTATCTATCCAAAATTTTTATTCTGAATAGAAACCCGATTCTCTAATTATCTCATATCCTCTATTGCTCATTTTAGCTGTCAATGAAGAAGTAACATAGATAAATTTATGTTTTTTATAGATAGCAATTTTTTCTAGAGTTTTCAATAATCTTGTACCAATACCTTGCCATGTAAATTTTGGAGAAACAAAAAGACTATTAATTACTGGTTGATAAATATGAATAGAGCTAAAACCAACAATGTTTTCATTATAAATTGCTAGAAAAACAACCTCCTTTTTGAATCTTAATAGTGCTTGTTCTCTGACTAAAGATTCTATCTGTAGTCGTTGATAATCTTGAACAGATAAAATTCTCAAACACTCTGTTTGTCAATCAATAATTTTTTCTTTTTCTTCAGTTTTAGCCAAACGAATTAAAATTTTCATTATGGTTTTCCACTTAGAATCTTTGTCAGTATTCACCTATTAGCTATCAGCAATAAGACTCTATGTTGAAATAAAAATTTTAAATGAATATAGACTTTATATCTGACTTTTGTAGCAAGATTTTTATACCTCAATTAACAAAGTTTTGATCCGTTACTAAAGCACTATTTTGATAACTGATAGCTGACACCATCAATATGACTAATTTTATGAATTAATACGACTCATTTCCCAAGTAGTATAAGTGCCAATAGGACTCCAAAATGTATAGGGTAATAATAAAATTCCTGCCCAAATATTAATTTTCCAAACAGTCAAAATTAACATCAAACTTAATACAAAACCAGTTCCTCCAATAATTGTTCCTACCTTCAGATTTTGTGTCCGAAACATGACAGGTGTATAAGCTATTGTCACTATTTCTAACAATAAATATAGTACCATTAATAACCAAGTTTTTTGAGTACCAGCTTCTTGCTCCCAAATAATATATGTAGACCAAGCACCACAGATAAAAATCGTTATCCAAATTAAGGGAATTAATCTTTCAAAAGTTAACCAATGAGGTCTTTGTAAACGCCTAAACCATTGAGCATCTTCAGAACGAATCAAGAATCCACTAATAAATGGTATTAAAAAAGTAATGCTGCCTATTATTATCCAAGATTTAATCATTTGTTTTAGAGAGTAGAGAATAAGGAATATAAAATTGTAAGCATTCTGCAAAAAATGCGGAATGTTTCGCAAACAGCTTTTGTCAAAAATCAAGCATTTAAAAGGTTAACTAACAACCAATTTCATGGATAATTTTTAATTCTCTTGAGAAACTAATTTCTTCTTTAGTTGGATAATAAGTTAATAACTCAAAGCTGATAGCTGATAGCTGAATGCTTACGAATTAGCTTTAACCAAACCTCTAATATTACCAAAAAAACTTGTCAAAAATCTGTAACCATTCAACTATTACCTGTCAGCTAACAGGAATAAAAAGCTTAATCTTAAGGAGGATATTTAAGCGAATAAAGAAAGTGAAAGCTGAATTTTTTATTAGATAAAATTGTTGATTTATCGGGAACCGTATCATCAAGCTTTTATCTCAAAGTAAAATAAATAGCTGACTACTAAATGCTGACTGCTAAATGCTTACAAAAATCTTCCATAAAAAAATCAGTAATCGACAAATAAATTAACCAAGTCGATGATTTTGTTCTAGTTCCATACTAGACTCATCCTCATTATCTTGAGGAACAAGAAAATTACTATTTTGAGACTGTAAAACAGCTTTAATTGTTTTCATAAAACGATTTGATGAAACTTTACCATTAAGTTTTTCACGCACTTTTACCTTCTTAACTAGATGTCGCATTACAGATAAATCTAATTCATCTATAAAATGGTCGGCAATTTTTTCTCCCATTAAATCAATTGCTTCTGAATACTGTTTTTTCAACATCTCTATTGCTGCATAAACTTCATCATTAACTTCTTCTGAAGTATCAATTACGCTATTAATATTATCTTGGAAATTTTGATTGTATTCGTGAGGAGATTGTTGTGGTCTAATTTGACGACGTTCTATAAAAGTTTGATAATCAATAATGCTCATCCCAAGATTATAAATATGGTGATGTACATGATCTATTAAATCAACTTCATCTGGATTATAATAACCTCTACTATTATCAATACCATGCAACTTTGCCCAACTTTTTAAGATTGTTTCATCCTGTAAGTTGTATCTTTCTAACATTTCAATAGTAGTTATATTGCTTTGTGGTGTTACTTTAAAATCGCTCATTAATCAATTCTCCATTAATATTATTTAAGACTATTTATTTTATAGCAACCTTAAATAGATTGTAATATTTTATGGTAGGGTTTTGGTTTCTCAACCCCTACAGTTTTTTTTGAAAAATAATTTTATATTGCTATATATATTTTATATTAGGTAAATTAACGTCAAAAATACTTTAAATTATAGGTAAGCATTCAGCAAGCTCTACCTAAATCTTAAGCAGGAGTTTTAAATGAATATACCCTTTAAAAATCAGCTTTTATAGTAAAATTAAATTTACCTCATTATTAATAAAGGTTCTCTTTCAAACTAAAATAAATAGCTAATAGCTGACTGTTGGATGCTTACAGTTAAACTCATTAAATATCTTTAGTCGATCTCAAAGGAAAACTAGAGAATATCTCATCTATTGTCTATGGTCAGCTATTGGTTTTATTTTGAGAAAAAGCTTGATGATACAGTTCCCGATAAATCAGGAATTTTGCTGACTACAAAATTCAGTTTTTTAACTCTATATTCGTTTAAATATCCTCCTGAAAACTCAAGTTTTTATTACTAATAGCTGTTGGCGCAGCATTCCCCAGATAAATGCTTACAAACTAATTTATTTAGATTATTCTAATTTTACCGAATAATTAATAACTAATAGTTAATAATTAATAATTAAAAGTTGATAGTCAACAATTATTTATTCATTCAATAATTCACCCCTGGAAGCCCCCCCTTTTAAGGTGATAAATCAAAAAAATTCATAATTAGTCAATCCCCTTCTTTGAAAAAGGGGTAATTATTAATTGTTCATTATTAATTGCTGAAAAATTGTCTAAAATATTGCTAGTATAACATAGCATCATCTATAATTAAATAATTACAAACTAACCTATTTTTGTCAAAGCTATAATTATGCCTATATACGATTATTTTTGTCCAACTAATAACCAAAAACTCGAAGTCTGGCACAGTATAAATGACAAGATATCAACTTGGGGTCAGCTATGTAAATTAGCGAAATGTGATACAGGCGACACTCCAGAAAATACTCCTGTTAAACGGATAATTAGCGCTCCTAGAATCATAGTAGAAACTGGAATTAGCGAGCTAAAAAGTCACGGATTTAGTAAATTAGTAAAACGGGATCAAGGAGTATATGAAAATTTAACAGCAACAGGTGATGAAAGTCGGATAGTCAATATCAACGACCATAGTACCTATCCAAATTTCAAAGAAAAATTAGGAGACTAAAATATTAAGATTGAAAATTTTTATCAGCCAAACAAGAAGAAAAATTTGATATAAATTAAGCTTATTTTTTGGAGCTTATCTTATCTATATTTTTCCCTCATAATGACTACTTAATAATAAAATTATTCTATTTTACCGAATAATTAAATAATTAAATAACTCACGCCTTGAAGGCTCCCCTTTAAATTTATTTAAAAGGGAAAAAATTTACTTTTTTCCTTTTATTCAATCCTCTTTCTTTTAGGGAGAGGTAATTATCAATTACCCATTATTGAATGATTTTTGCCAAATCTATAGTCACCCATCCGAAATATAATTGAATATTTTATCCCCTAAAACCTAATCACTTATTCTTTACCAGATACAAACTCTCGTAAACGAAGCAAACTAAAAGTTTGACCCAAATTTATTGGAAACATAGATATTCCTTCTAGACGAGATTGTACCCAACCATCTCCCCAATACCACTCGTGAAATCCATCAATACCTTGACTAAGTATAAACCTCAAACAATTTGGTCTTACTACATCAACATAATGCTTAATTTCTATCAGTCCCACCCAACTTTCAAACTTTACACCCTCAGATAATTGTTCTGGTAGACCTGGAGAAAAACGCTGAGGCCATAACCATATCTGTAACTGAGATGGACGTAGCAAACTATCTCTTATTGTCGCTTCGGCAGCTTCAATTTCAATCCTAAGATGGCTTTTTTGAAAAGTACCTAACATATCTAAATAACTAATAAAATATAGATGTAATTTTTAAATTTATTATTGTAAGCATTCAGCAGTCAGCTTTTAGCTATCAGATATTAATTGTGGAAAAAGTAAAACAACTCTTTAAATTGAGCAACAATAAAAAGTTACTGTCGAAGTTCCTTTCCCAAAGCTCAAAAACAATTATTCATTACTAATAGCTAAATGCTTGCAATAATAAGTAAGCATTTCCTGCGGAATCCTGTGCAAATAGCAATAATATCTTATCATTAAAAAGACAACTTTTAAAATGTTGTAGTCAGATTTAATTCTTGCTTAATAATATCCCCTAAGCAAAGTGTTTAAATAAAGCTTTTATCTCATACCAAAAATATAGTTAATTCCTGAGAGTTGAATCCTTACTTTTATATTACAGCAGTTTCCCCGCCTTAATTATAGGGTACAGTTGTTTCTCTTCTTTTCTATTCCCTATTCCCTGTTCCCTGTTCCCTGTCCCCTGTTCCCTCTCTCAACTAAGAAATTGACTTTGCATAATACTTATAAAACCAAACTAGAACATTACCAAAATTTAGCAATCCTAAATTAGTTGTGATAATTTTTCAGAACAATTTTCCCAAAATGGTAAACATCAAATTAATATATTAGCCACAAATTAAATTTTTATGATAAAAAAGAATCATCATTATTTAAGAAGCGTTAGGATTCCAATGGCAGATCAACTAATTAGAGCTACAGCAGCAGAAGGTGGCATTCGTGCTGTTGGTGTAATAACCACTCGCTTAACTGAAGAAGCAAGACAACGACACAAACTCTCTTGGGTGGCCTCTGCTGCTCTTGGCCGCACAATGGCAGCCGGATTATTATTAGCTTCTAGTATGAAAACCCCAGAATCAAGAGTTAACATTAGCATTCAGGGCAATGGTCCATTAGGAGCAGTTTTAGTTGATGCTGGCCTAGATGGAACTGTCAGAGGCTATGTAGAAAATCCTACAATTGAGCTATCACCAAATCAAGTTGGCAAATTAGATGTAGGAAAAGCAGTAGGAAACCAAGGCTATCTATACATAGTTAGAGATATTGGCTATGGCTACCCTTACTCCAGTACAGTAGAATTAGTATCTGGGGAAATTGGAGATGATATTACCCATTACTTAGTTACATCAGAACAAACACCATCAGCTCTAGTATTAGGAGTATTTGTAGATACAGAAGGCATACAAGCAGCAGGAGGACTTTTATTACAAGTTATGCCCAAAGCAGCTACAGACGAAGAATTAGTTCAAACATTAGAATCTCGTATAGCTTCTCTATCAGGTTTTACTCCCCTACTGCGTTCCGGCAAAACATTACCAGAAATTTTCCAACAGCTTTTGGGAGATATGGGCTTAAATATATTACCTGAACGTCAAATAGTCCGTTTTAACTGTAACTGCTCTTTTGAGAAAGTATTAGGAGCTTTAAAAATGTTTGGTATAGAGGAACTAAGAGATATGATTGAAAAAGACAAGGGTGCTGAAGCAACTTGCGAATTTTGTGCAGAAGTATATCAAGCTAGTCCAAAAGACCTGACACAACTTATTCAAGAATTACAACAACCTTTCACAGAAGTACCTGTTGGAAAATTACGCAAGTTATCTCATTAACAAACTTTCTGAAAAATAGAAAAATCAGGACTTACGCAGATGAACCCAGAAACCGGGTTTCTTCTAGACTTCTATTGCTCAAAACAACGATTTATTCCTAGAAACCGGGTTCCTCCTGTCTAAGTCCTAAAAATGTTATATATTCTAGATTTTATGACTCTAGAGTTGCATAATTACTAAAAATAGTGTATACCTAGAGACCGCATATAACTAAATTAACTTGAATTAAGAACAAATCTTATTTGTAGGCTGAATAAACCCGGAAGTAATAAGAGTTTAATATATTATTGATTGCTTGCTGCTCAGGATAAAGCATATATGATGAATGAAAAGCACAGAATAATAGGCCATAGCCGGATGATGCGTCAGATCAAGCCAATAGACCAAAATCAATGGCAATTACCTGAACGTCGGAAAAACCGCCAACAAAGACTGCAAGAACTTAGAGCAAATAGCAGTCAGAAAAAAATATACAAATCTCCTACAAAATATTCTAGTCAACAAAAACATTCAGTTTCTCAAATCAAAAAAACTGATTCCCAAATCAAAAAAACTGAGCCAAAAAGACTACAATATCTGGCAACTATTAATAGGTTGTTTTGGATAGCTCTATTGGTAATAGTTCCTGCTGCCTCAGGTATAACAGCTATCTCAGTATTATTAAGGTTACCCTCTCAGTCAGATTGTGACTTAACTTACTGGCAAACTGCATCTGCTAGTAAACGTCTTTATTGTGCCCAGTCGTTGGCTAGTTCATCAAATGTAGAAAATTTAGTTCAAGCAATTAATTTGGTAGACGTTTTGTCAGATGACCATCCCATGCGTCCACAAGTAAATGCTCATATTGAAGAATGGTCGAAAAAAATATTGTCCCTCGGAGATTTAGCTTTTCAAGATGGAAAGCTAGAAGAAGCAATTAGTGTAGCTCGAAAAGTCCCCCAGAAAGCGCCAGCTTACCCACTTGTACAAAAACAGATTCAAGACTGGCAAAAAACTTGGAATCAAGGTGAAGAAAATTATAAGCAGACTCAAGAACATTTGCGTAAAGAAGAATGGTATCTAGCTTCCCTCGCAGCTTCTCGTTTACTCACAGTGTCAAATGTTCATTGGGGGACAACAAAATATCAGCAACTAACTAACGAGATTAAAAGAACTCGGCAAGAAAGTAGCAAGTTAAACGAAGCACGAAATATTGCTAAACGGGGTGGGCTAAATAATTTGACTGAGGCGATTAAAAAAGCTCAAGAAGTTGAACAAAACAGTTATCTCTATCTCGCAGCTCAAAAGTTGATTGTTAATTTGAGCGAACAATTAATAGATATAGCTACAAGAGAATTAAATATAGGAAATTGGCAAGAGGCGCTTGAGATAATTCGCATAGTTCCCCAAAATACTGCCTTAAAGGAAAAAATAGAAGATATAGAAATATTAGCTCGTGCCCATTCTCCAGCTAACTTAGGTACAATAGCAGGACTCGAAGATGCTATTGTTCAAGTTCAAAAAGTTAAATCTGGACGGCCATTGTATGGGAAGGCTCAAAAATTAATTAGTCAGTGGCAAGAAGAAGTAGCAGATATTCTGATTATTGAAGAAGGAAAGAAACTAGCTCTGGGGAATCGAGTTAGTGGTTTAAAAGCAGCGATCGCTAAACTACAAAGTATTCCTCTCAATAACCGTCGGGGACAAGAAGCTGTTACTTTGATAGGAGCTTGGAGTCAACAACTACAGCAAACAGAAGATCGGCCGTTCTTGGATAAAGCTGAGAAATTAGCCAGCTTTGGTGATACAACTTCTTTACAAGCAGCAATTGATGAAGCCAATCAAATTGGTAGAGATAGAGCTCTTTATCAGGAAGCTCAAGAGAAAATTAATAAATGGACACAAAGACTGCAAATTTTTCAATATCAACCAATCTTCAATGATGCACAACTTTTAGCATCTTCAGGTAATATAGAGGCGGCAATTCTCAAGGCTAGAGAAATTAAGCCAGGTACAGTCCTCTATGAGCAAGCCAGAGCCAAAATTCAGGACTGGCAATCTCAAGAGGAGGCCAAAATTAATTTGGACAATGCTCGACAAGCTGCAGGAGCAGCAACGGTAGATGGTTATATGACGGCTATTAGTTTAGCACAGCAAGTACCAGCTTCCAGCTCTAAGCAATTGGAGGCTTCCCAATTAATTAATCAGTGGAGTCAACAAATATTGTCCATCGCTATGGATGTGGTTAATCAAGATGTACCACAAGCAATTGAGATTGCTAGGAAAATTCCCAGAAATAGTATTGCTTATAATTCAGCCCAGAATCAAATTAGTATTTGGCAAAGTTGGCTCTATCCTCCTCAATCTGTAGATACCCAAATTCTACCTTCGGATCAATCTCAGGAGGAGTTGATAGAAGAAAATTTCAATGTCACAGATGAGAGAAGCAAACCTTTGTTATCTAAACCAAAATTTGCCGATAATAACTAGAGTTAAGGATTCAAATCAGCAATCTAGAAAAGTTGTTTTTGTAACGGGGATTTTGAGCAACTCCCCAAAAACATTCCGCCTGAAAGGTATGATTTTATACAGAAGCTGATTATTTAATATATTACTTTCATAATTTTATAAACTAAGCTGTAGCATTTAGTATCCCAATAATGGATAATTAATAATGAAAACTATCTCTAATTATTAATTAGGGCTGGCTGATTAAATATAAAAGTATTTATAGATAAAGGTTGTAGGGTTTTTAGGTGTTGAAAAAATACCAGATTTTTGCCTGGGAAGAACGATCTAATGAGTATTTGGGTAAGATAATACCCAAGTCAAGGGATAATTTTTCCTTTGTATGTCTTGTACAACTCCTTATTCCTCTTGACTCCCTAAGGACTACTCCCTACTTTTGTTTGATAATCTAAAAAAGGTAAACAAATTGCTATATAATAGCTTAGATGGAATTACCCAAACCTAAAATCAAATAAATTTATAGAAATGGAGGTTGGTACATAAGTTGGACTTTAATTAAAAAAAAAAGATAAATTCTAGCCATGCTAACCAATTATCCCAAATTAACTATAAGCTAAATTAAGTTAAAATTAATCAAATATTTTTCTTTGTCCTTCTAAATCTATTTTATAATCAGGAGATAACCAACGTATGCTACAAGTTGAAGAAAAAACTATAATCTTTGAAACTGAAAGTTACAAAGATGCCTACAGTCGAATCAATGCAATTGTGATTGAAGGGGAACAAGAAGCTTATGAAAACTATATTCAATTAGCCGAAATGTTACCGGATCAAAAAGATAGGTTAATTGAACTATCAAAAATGGAAAATCGTCATAAAAAAGGCTTTCAAGCTTGCGGTCGGAATCTTAGTGTGACACCTGATATGGAGTTTGCCAAAAATTTCTTTGAGCCACTACATCATAACTTTGAAACAGCAGCAACTACAGGGAATGTGGTGACTTGTCTGTTAATTCAATCTCTAATTATTGAATGTTTTGCGATCGCAGCATACAATATCTACATTCCAGTTGCTGACCCCTTTGCTCGGAAAGTTACTGAAGGTGTGGTCAAAGATGAATATAGTCACCTCAATTTTGGCGAAGAATGGCTAACAGAACATTTTGAAGATGCCAAAGAAGAACTACAAAAAGCAAATCGTCAAAATTTACCTATAGTATGGAAAATGCTCAATCAGGTAGAAAAAGATGCTAAAACCCTGGGCATGGAAAAAGAAGCATTAATTGAAGATTTTATGATTGCTTATGGTGAAGCTTTGAATAATATTGGCTTTACTACTGGAGAAATTATGCGGATGTCAGCTTATGGTCTGGTTGCTGCATAGTTAATTTCAATTAATAATGTGGGAATTAGGATAGGAACAAAAGGCATACCATTTAACAAAAAAAAATTTTATAGTAAAAATGATACTTGCCAATTTTATAGCAGAAGAGAGAAGGCAGAGGGCAGAAAGAAAAACCTTTATTTTTCAGGTTTTAGGCTTTTGATGTTTCTTGACCTTGGCTGCGACTGTTATACAATAATTTACAAATTCTACCCTAATTTCCATATACAATCAACAAACTTATTAATAATCAAAACTTAAAAATTTTAATGTTTGGTCTAATTGGTCATCTAACTAGCTTAGAACACGCCCAGTCCGTAGCCAGAGATTTAGGATATCCAGAATATGCAGATCAAGGTCTTGACTTTTGGTGTAGCGCTCCACCTCAAATAGTAGATACAATCAAAGTAACAAGTATCACGGGTCAGAAAATTGAAGGTAAATATGTAGAATCTTGTTTTCTACCAGAAATGCTAGCTTCCAGTAGGATTAAAGCGGCTACTCGTAAAATAATGAATGCTATGGCTCATGCTCAGAAGCATGGTATTGATATAACTGCTTTGGGTGGGTTTTCATCAATTATTTTTGAAAATTTTAATTTGCAGAAAAGTAAGCAAATTCGTAATATTACCTTAGAATTTAAACGTTTTACTACTGGCAATACTCACACAGCTTATATTATCTGTCAGCAAGTAGAACAAGGGGCAGAAAAGTTAGGAATTGATTTATCAAAAGCAAAGGTGGCGGTATGTGGAGCAACTGGTGATATCGGCAGTGCGGTATGTCGTTGGTTGAATGGTAAGACAGATGTAGCAGAATTATTATTGATAGCTCGTAAGCAAGAACCACTAAAAAATTTGCAAGAGGAATTAGGTCGAGGTACAATTTTGGAGTTAGATGCAGCTTTACCTCTAGCTGATATTATTGTTTGGGTCGCTAGTATGCCTAAGGGTGTCGAAATTGATTCAAATTTGTTAAAGAAACCGTGTTTATTGATTGATGGTGGTTATCCTAAAAATATGGCCACTAAGGTTCAGCAAGAAGGAATTTATGTTCTCAATGGTGGAATTGTAGAACATTCTCTGGATATTGACTGGAAAATCATGAAAATTGTCAATATGGAGATTCCAGGTCGTCAGTTATTTGCTTGTTTTGCCGAGTCGATGCTATTGGAATTTGAAAAGTTATATACTAATTTTTCTTGGGGACGTAATTTAATTACTGTGGAGAAAATGGAGTTAATTGGAAAGTTATCTGTTAAGCATGGATTTAAGCCTTTAACGTTTTCCAAGATGTAGGTTCTGAGGAAAATTCCTCTGATCAACCAGTTTTTAGATAATTTGTAAATATATATATAATAATCTAGGTTAATTGAATTTATTTATCAAGAGTTATTTTTAAATTTATAGACTATAGCAGGACTTACGCAAAAAAAAACCGATTTCTATGATAAATTACTGTTATGAACAGAAGACATCGACGCTCGTACCGGGTTTATAGGTTTCCTGTGCGTAATTCCTGTATAGTTTATTTAAAGTAAAGTTACAGACCTTCAAACTTCTTGAGGGCGGGATCATGTCCCCTGGTAGTGTATTTGCCAAAGTTAAGATGATATTATATAGCAATCGAAGCAAAAGTTAGGATATTTATATCCTGTTTGCGGATAATTTCCCCTGCTATACGACGAAAAACCTTTTGATATTCTACTATTCCCTATTCCCTAGCATAAATCTCGGTGAGTAAATAGTTTGGCATTTTCACCAGAATAAGTAGCAGCAATATGGCCGTCCCCAAAAATTTGATATTTATAAGTGACTAATCCTTCTAAGCCTACTGGGCCTCTGGGTGGCATTTTTTGGGTACTAATTCCTACTTCAGCACCAAAACCATAACGGAAGCCATCAGAAAATCTAGTTGAGCAGTTATGGAATACTCCGGCTGCATCTATTTGAGCGAGGAATATCTCTGCGGTTTTACTATCCTCAGTTATAATAGCATCTGTATGTCGGGAGCCATAAGTATTGATATGAGCGATCGCTTCTTCTAGACTATTGACTATTTTAATAGATAAAATTAAATCGCTATATTCTGTTGCCCAGTCTGTATCTGTTGCTACTTTAATTGAAGGCAATATATGCTTAGTTGCTGTATCACCGCGTAATTCAACCTGGCTTTTTTCTAGTTTGGGGAGAATTTCTGGGAGAAATTTGGTAGCAATATCAGTATGTACTAACAAGGTTTCAGCAGCATTACAAGCAGCGGGATATTGAGTTTTAGCATCAGTAGTAATTTTTACTGCTTTGGGAATATCTGCAAATTTATCTACATATATATGACAAATTCCTTCTGCATGGCCGAGAACTGGAATTTGGGTATTTTCTTGGACAAATTTTACAAAAGAATTAGAACCCCTGGGGATGATTAGATCAATATATTCATCTAATTTTAGTAACTCCATAGTTTCTTCGCGGGTGGTTAATAATTGAACTGTATCAGGATTGACAGAAGTTTTGGATAAACCGTGCCTTATTGCTGTTACTAATTCTTGGCATGAATTAATTGCTTCTTTACCTCCTTTAAGAATAACGCCATTTCCTGACTTTATAGCCAAAGCTGAAATTTGAATAACAGCATCTGGACGAGCTTCAAAAACCACGCCCACAACTCCCAGGGGACAAGTGATACGTTTGAGAGTTAATCCTGTATCCAGTTCCCGATGTATTTGGACTGTACCTACAGGATCGGGAAGAGTGGCAACATTGCGCAAACCAGCGATCGCCCCTTTTAGTTTATTTTCATCCATTTTCAATCTATTATACAGGGGTTTGGCAATTCCATCAGTTTCAGCTATTCGGCAGTCAAGTTGGTTGGCGGTAATAATTTTTGGTGTTGTTTTTTCTAATGCTTGAGCAACTGCTTCAATAGCTTCATTTTTGGCTTTTGTAGATAAAATTGCTGATTTTTGTGCTGCTTGACGGGTAGTTTTTGCTATTTCAATCAAAGAAATTTCTGTAATCATTTTATTTTAGAAAAAATTTCATAAGTTATTTTTTCATTTTATCATTTTTTGTAATTATTATATTAGGAAATAGGAAACAGTTAGGAAAAACATTTGCTAGTCTGATATTTATCATTTTATGTCTTTGTTAGCTACATTAATAAACTTTTCAAAATTAATCGTTGAAGTTATATAGTAATCCTATTTTATTTGTCTGTAAAAATATTACCGCTTTTAGGGAATGGGGAATAGGCAAAAGTTTCCGTTTTTTTTTATTTACTGTTTAATTTGTAATTTTTCACAACTTATTTAGGATTGTTATCTATATTGCAACATAGAATAGAATAGTTTTTCATTAATAGATAATTACCTCTGGTTAAAACCGAGAAGATTGAATATAAGGAAATCTTCTTTTTTTATCCTGAAAATTTTATTTTGAAAAGGAGAGATTTAATACCTTTATTTTTCCGGGAAAAAGTTGTAAGAGTTTGGTATCTAAACTCAAGCAAAAACAGGATTTAGGTAAGCATTCACCATTCAGTCTTTAGCTATCAGAAGAGTGCTTTTAGTTTTTAATAAAAGTTTGATTATACGGTTCTCAATAAATCAGAAATTATATTTTACTATAAAAGCTAGTTTTCAAGTCTATATTCGTTTAAATTTTTCCTCAAGCTTGAGTTTTTTTTATTAGCTGAATAGCTGAAGCTAATAGCTGTTTGCGCAGCATTCCGCAGGAAATGCTTACAGATTTATCGACCAAAATTCTAGGATAGGATATTGCATATTTCTAGTATTTCGATGACAAAATATATTGTCTGATAACTGAAATAATCTTTGATTTTGTCTACTTACTTATTTCATTAACTAATTAGGTATTGGTGATTAAATATCAAAGTATTGATAGATAAAGTTGGTAGAATTTTTATAGCTAAAAAAGTTCTTTTTAGCTATTGTAGTCTGAAAATAGTAAAAATTTTACTCTGATTATCAGAAAATTTAGCTGTAGCAGATACTCTAAACTTTTCCTGGTTTTCTCTTCTCTTATTTCCCTAGTATAATTTTTCAGTAAATCCTAATTAAATATCAAAGTATTGATAGATAAAGTAATATCTCTAAAAAAGTTCCTTTTAGCTATTGTAGTCTGAAAATAGTAAAAATTTTACTCTGATTATCAGAAAATTTCTCTGTAGCAGATACTCTAAACTTTTTCCTATTCTATTGCTTCATTAGCAGATTTATGCAGCAAAACTGAATTAAATAATATCTGGATAATAAATGATAATTTTACTGAATAATTAATGATTAAATAATTTAGGTTAAAAGCATTCTCTTTGAAGAGTAAAAAAATAATTTTTTCTTTTATTTAAAGCAGTCAGCTCTCAGCTTCTGAGGCAAATATATAATTTCCAGCCATATATTACATGGGTTGAAAACTCAGATATATAGTTTAAAAGTAGAAATTAAAAGAGTACTACTTCATTCATTTTTATTGCGCTTGAGCTGAATGCTTACCTCTCTTTTTTAGGGAGAAGTAATTATCCGTAAGCATTTCTTGTGGAATGCTGCCCATAAATTCTTTATTACTCACACACTAAAATTTCTTTCCGGATATTTATAATTATGGATAGAAATGAATCAGTAGACTAATTTTATATTTAATAATTTATGCAATTTTTTAAATTTATTTCATTAAAATTCCTACTGATTAAGAAAAAATATTTTTACAAGTTTGGTAAGAACTCAAAAATTATAACTGTAATAATCTTCAGCTTATTAATCTTTATTTTGATTATTAACAAAGCCAACTTAGCATTAAGTGAAACTTCCCCAAAATTACCAAATAATAAGATTGAAAATATTACTCAAGTTAACTCATTAACACCTATTACAAATATAGTTTATAAACCAATCAAAATAGACGGCAGAGAAATATTCAAAGTTGCTGCCATAGCAGGAGAAGAAATTCAAGGAAACAGTAATACATCTCCCCTGAATATTCGAGTCAGACTATATGAAAATAATCTGAGACAAACTATTAAAAATTGCTTCGATCCAGATACTTTAAAATTAACTCTTGAAGTCCGAGAAAATCAGACTTTAGTATTTGCCTCTGATGCAGAAGAAGTAAAAAATCAAGAATTAATTGCTATTACAGACTTAGATGCTCAAATTCATGGAATATCTAGAGAAGATTTAGCTAATCAAATTATTGGTTTTATGAGAGACGCTTTAATTAGAGCCCAGAGAGAAAGACAACCAGACTATTTATTCAGACAAATTTTAATTTCTATAGGGATAATATTAGCTTTAATTTTATTGAGTTATATCATCTCAATTTTACAAAAAAAATCATGGCAAAAATATCAAAAAATTCAAAAATCAATAGATAGTTTAAAATTGTCTTATCCACAAATAGATGAATTGATAAATTATCAACAATTAACTACATCTAAACCAAACATAACTCTCGGACAAAAACAACAGTTGATTTGGGAACAAAGCCAAGATATAAATACTTTTTTCAGAAGTTTATTACAAGTAATTTACATGATTTTCTGGCTGTGTGGTATTGGTTGGATTTTCGGAAATTTTCCTTATAGTCGTTGGCTACAAATATTCTTACTTTCTCATAGCATAGCATTAATTATAATCATTGTTACTTACTTGATAATTCAAGGAACTCCGGTGATAATTAACTGGTTTGCTATTAATAGTTTCAAGAGAATAGAAACAGAAATTTCTGTCGAGAGAAGAGTATCACAAGCAATTACTTTTTCTCATACATTACCAGGAATTGTCATGTTTAAAATAGCTGGTTTAGGCGTATTTTTGTTATTTCAAAACTTAAATATTTCCCTAATTATTATATTAGTCGGTTTAGGGGTTATTAGTTTGACACTTTCTCTAGGCGATCGCAACTTAATTCAAGACATAATTAGTGGCATTTTAATCTTACTAGAAGATCAATATGCAATCGGCGATATTATTAATTTAGATAATACTATTGGCTATGTAGAAGACATGAATTTTCGGGTGACACAATTGCGTGACTCTGGAGGACGTTTAACCACTATTCCTCATAGTAATATTTCTATAGTACATAATTTGACTAAAAATTGGGCAAGTATTGATTTAAGAATAAAAGTTAATTTAGATACTAATTTAAGTTTAGGATTAAAATTAATTAAACAAGTTACTAATGACTTGATAAGTGATAGAAATTGGGGAGATAAAATTCTCCACCATGCTAGTATTTTAGCTGTAAATAATGTTTCTCAAACCGAAGTCGAAATTGCCATTAGATTAAAAACTATACCAAGAAAACAATGGAATGTAGCTCGTGAATTTTGCTACAGATTAAAGCAAAATTTTGAAAGAGAAAATATGCCAATTAATGCTACAATCTCTTCCAAATTATAAAAATCAAGTAACCATTCATCTATTAGCTATTATCTATTAATTATGAGTTATTAAATTATCCTGGTTGCAAAGAAAATTAATCTCCCAAAAGTCAAATATAAATAAAAAGATTATCAGCTACTTTTAATTATTTCTGTAGGTTGGCTCCCCTATTAGCTAACTGCTGACTACTAATAGCTAAATGCTGACAAAGTTAAAGCAAATATTTAGGGAAAACTGGCGGCTAAATCCCAATATTTGGTAGAATAATTAGGGTTTATGGTCTAAATATTGGACCACTTAATAATTCTGCACCTAATTAAATTAAACTAATTAAAAATGATACTTAAACACAAAATATCAAAATCACTGATATTAAAAGGATTATTCTTAATATTACCTCTGGCTATAATAAATTCTATTACAAATCCTACAACTGCTCAAATTAATCCTAGCCAACCCCCAAAAAATCAAAATTCTACGAGTGTTAGTCTGACTGTTCGTTCCGATATTCAAGAAGCTGATGCTCGAACAGGAGTTGTCACAGCTCGTGGTAATGTCCAAATTAACTATCCTGCTCGTAAAATTCAAGCCACCGCAGCTCAAGCTCAATATTTTAGCCGAGAAAGAAGAATAGTTCTTAGTGGAGATGTATTTATTCTACAGGATGGTAATACTATTCGGGGAGAAACTATCACATATTTGATAGATGAAGGTCGTTTTATTGCTTTACCTCAAGTGCAGGGACAGGTAGAATCTATATATGTAGTTCCTGCAGGTCAAGGACCAAATGGAGAAAATCCTCTGGCAGCACCATTTAATCCCAAGCCAGCTTTTAAAACTCCAATGAGTAGATAATTGAAATATAATTTTTGTCAGATATACTAGGCTTTTTTATTGCTATTCCTAATTTTATATTTCTGATTCCTAGATTTGCTTAAAACTTAGAATGTTGTATGAAACTAAACAAATAGAGTGGGGATATTGATACATAACTTTTAGCTGTTATGATAATAAATTAGATTTAGAATGGTTAATTATAAAAGGTGCTTTTCATATTTGTAAAAATACTTTGGGAAATTTTTATCTGTTTTTACAAATCACTTGATACTGGCTAATTACCAATGGATAATTGATAATTTGAATTTGCTAAATAAGTTTTTTTAGTAAGGAGAGGAGTCAGAATAAATGGGAATAATCAAGAAGCAGGGCGAATAATTTTTCCTGGATTTTTCTAACCTTATCGAAAGAAAAATTAAGGTATCAAGGCTCTCCATTCATGAAGAAAGCCAGAAAAAAATTCTTTTTAGGCAATCCTCTGCTTTATAAGAAGAGGTAATTATTAATTATTAATTATTAATTATTCATTATTAATTATTGAAATGCCCCTGCCCAAAATCCTATATTTTTCAACCTAAGTCATCTAAAAGCCTGCACTTTTTCACACTTAAAAAGGCTAAATACTGTATATATAAATACTTTTATATTTAATTAGCAAGTCCTAATTAGATTAGAGATATTTTTCATTATCCATTATTTATAATTAATTATTTACTTCCTTCTCGGCACAAGATTTTAATCAGTAAATCATTGCAGCATATAATTTATAGCCAAATTTGGCTAAGTAATTTTATACCGAAAAGAGAATATTATTAATTATTAATTATTAATTATTAATTATTTATTATCCATTATCCATTATCCATTATCCATTATCCATTATTAATGTTCCCTTCTCTATGAAAATTATTCTGGAAAATATTCATAAATATTATAAAAAGCGTGCTGTAGTAAGTCGAGTTAATATATGTATTGAACAAGGAGAAATTGTTGGTTTACTCGGTCCGAATGGAGCAGGTAAAACCACCACATTTTATATCGCTACAGGTTTAGAAAAACCTTCCCTTGGCAGTGTATTTTTAAATGAATTAAATATAACAACTTTACCAATACATAAAAGAGCAAAACTTGGTATTGGTTATTTAGCCCAAGAACCTAGTATTTTCCGTAATCTAAGTGTAAAAGACAATATTCTCCTAGTTTTAGAACAAACAAAAGTACCTCGCCGTGAGTGGAAAAGACGCTTAGAATTTTTATTACATGAATTTCGTTTAGAAAAAGTAGCTTCTACTTTAGGTTCTCAAGTTTCAGGGGGAGAACGTAGACGAACAGAACTAGCTAGAGCTTTAGCATCTAACCGAGATGGACTAAAATTTTTATTCTTAGATGAACCATTTGCAGGAGTAGATCCAATAGCTGTGGCTGAGATTCAGAATATAGTAGCTAAATTAGCAGAACAAGAAATGGGTATTCTAATTACAGATCATAATGTGAGAGAAACTTTAGCAATTACAGATAGAGCTTATATTATGCGAGATGGGCAAATTTTAGCATCTGGAACCGCAGAAGAACTTTACAATAATCCCTTAGTACGTCAATATTATTTAGGTGATAAGTTTCAGTTTTGAGGTATTACTATCTAATCAAAGTAGTTCTCAAGCTTTTAGCATTATTTATTAGGGTTTGCTGATTAATTATGAAACCTTTTAGAAGCAGAGATTTTAGCCTGTTCAGGTACTAATAAAGCACCAACTTTTAGGCAGCAATGGTACGGTTCCCGAAAAATCAAAAATGAACGTATTTTGGCCAAAATAGGGGAAGAAAATCAAGAGACGATTCTGATGACTACCTCTTCTATAATTCTCATTCCTCCTGGATTCACCGATTCACCGATTCTGGCTTCTACCCCTACCAAAAAACTTTCCATACGCAAGCCCTAATTAGAGATTAAAGATAAAAGCTTTTACAGATAAAGGGAGAATATAAAATGAAAATTGGTTACATTAAACCCAGTTTCCCTAACGAAAAAAGAGTCGGTTTATTACCGCAACATTTATCCTGCTGTAGTCCAGAAGATGAACGTAGATTTGAAAAAGGCTATGGGGAAAGTTTAGATATTCCTGACACAGCTTATGGAGAAGGTGCTGGTTATTCTCGCGAAAGTCTATTTGCTTGGGCAGATGTAATTTACTGCATTAAAGTTCCCCAACCCCAAGATTATCAATACTTTAGAGAGAATCAAGCCCTTGTGGGTTGGATTCATCCCTTTGGTGCATCAGGAAGACACTTTCGGGAATACTGTGCTGAAACGAAAAATCTGCGACTATTTGATATTACCAATGAAATGTCTATTCGTATTACTCAGGGAAAAACAGAAATTTTGAATATTCCCAGAGATTGTTTAAAAGAAAATAACATATTTGCAGGTTACGCCTCAATGATGCAAGCTATTATGTTGCGAGGTGGGATTACTCAGAATGATCGAGTAGCAGTATTTGGCTCAGGAAATGTGGCTTATGGGGTTTTGAAATATTTGGTGAGTAAAGGAATTGAACCTATATTGCGTCGTCGGAGTAATGTCAATATAATGCGACAAGAATTTAAAGATTATGATATTTTTATCAATACAGTGGAAATTGCTCAAGGAGATGCACCGATTGTTACTTTGGAAATGCTCGATTCCATGAAATCTACAGGTTGGATTATTGATGCAGCAGCAGATACTGGCAGAGCAATCGAAGGTACTCGTGCAACTAAAATAGGAGATCCTATCTATCAAGACGATCAAAGTCATACTTTTTATGTGGTTGACAATTCTCCTTCTCTGCTGTATAGGGAAAGCAGTGCAGGAATTAGCGAAGGTTATGCCAAACATTTTTGGAGCAGACCTATGAGTTATTGGTACAGTGATTCCTGTATTGCTGCTTAACTAAAAATGCTGGTTTTACTAGAATAATTACAGAAATGGGAACAGACGCAGGAGCAAAGTTTTTATCTAAAAAACATGGTTATATTCATACTCCAACTGTAGAAAAGTTTAATAGATGGACTAAAGAATTAAATTAATTTGAATAAAAAACTGAAGGATAGTTATCAATGGAAACTACTAACAATTATGACTTATATTCTAAATATTATGATGAAGTCTCGCACAAAAGATATGACTATCCAGCAATTGCAAGGACTATAGCTACTTTCATTGGCCAAAGAAAGACAGTGTTAGAGATAGGAGTTGCTACAGGTTCTGTCGTTCAAGAACTTCTTCATATCAATCCACAACAATATGAGATTTGGGGAATAGATAATAACGCACTTTTAATAGAGCAAGAAAAAGCTAAACTTGGATCGGAAGATCGAGTTCATTTTTATGTACAAGATATTCTAGATTTTAATTTGGAGTAAGACTTTGAATTTATATATTCAAGAGGTGGAGCTTTCTTGTTTATGATCCGAAAGAAAATATTTTTGCTAGCCATCTTTTAAGTAGAGAGGATAATCTGAGAGCTTTAAAACGTATTGCAAAACACCTCCAAGAATCAGGCTTATTTGTCTTGAGTCTTGTTAATTTTAAAGTATATATAAACACTGAACTTGAGAATGGAGTTATTTATTATCCAAAAGCCGAACGGAAAACAGTAAATGGACAAGAATATTTAGATATTAATATATCCTTTGATAAAAATGGTGAAATAGTCGATATGCAAAATCTCAAACTTTTTTTGATGGATTATGATTCTAGTTAAGAAATGTTTGCTGAAGCAGGATTTTAATTTCTTAATATCTCTCCTGACGGTGGATATTATATGTATACAAAAAAATAAAATTAAAGCCAATGTTTAGATGATTAATAATCAAATGCTTTCTCAAGATAGACCATCTATTCCACCGTATAATTATCAACCTACTCCCTATCTTGGTATTTCAAAACAACAAGTAATTCAATTAAGAAAACAACATATAAATCCAGTTGTTTCTACCTACTATCAACAACCAATTATGATTGTAGAAGGTTTGAGGCAATATATTTTTGATGAAACAGGTAAACGTTATTTAGAGGATTTTGCAGGAAATGAACGATCAATATCAAGGACTGGCTAAATTTTACGATCAGTTGGTCCAAAAATCTAGAAACTATGATGAAATGACTACTGAACTTGCTAGAATTATAGGGGAAGCTAGAGATTTATTGGAGATCGGAATAGGCACTGGTTTAGTAGCAGAAAATTTACTGCAAATTAAACCTGCTTACAAAATAACTGGAATTGACATCAGCGAACCTTTATTGGAAGAAGCTCAAAAGAGACTAGGACAAAAAGTTGATTTATATTCTCAAAGTGTTTCTGAATTAAATATTGGTAAAAAATTCGATGTTGCTTATTCTCGTGGGGGTGCTTGGACGTTTGTTAATTATGGATCGGAAACAATACTCGCTAGTCATATTTTCAGTTCTACAGATATACAGAAAAGCTTTGATGGTGTTGCTCAACATCTTCAAGCAGGAGGTCGACTAATAATTGGTTTTTCTAATTTCTATACAAATACTTATACAAATAAAGTAATAGAATTGGATGATTGTATTGTTCATAAAAAGATTTCTACTACTGAATTAAGTGAACATGAACGTTACGCTATTTTTGATTATCACTTTTATCAAAATGACGAGTTAGTAACACAACAAACACTAAAATTTAGATTACTCAGTCATCAAACCTGTACGATGATGCTAGAAAAAGCAGGGTTTGTAGAAAAAGATATCAACCCAGGAAAATATTATACCTACTTAAAAGCTACTTAAAAATTTCAGCACAATATTTTCAGAATGACTAACAAAATACTTATCTTAGTGCGTCCCTTTAATAGAACAAGCAAAAGCTAAACTTGGATCGGAAAATCGAGTTCATCTTTTGAGAAAAATGGTGAAATAGTCGATCGGCAAAATCTCAAACTTTTTCTGATGGATTATGATTCTAGTCAAGAAATGTTTGCTGAAGCAGGATTTTAATTTCTTAATACATCTCCTGATGGATAATATTATATGTATACAAAAAAATCAAGTTAAAACCAATATTTCGATAGTCCTGATTAATTCAAAAGGTAAATTAAAATGGTAAAGATACCTAGTATAGAAATTTTACAACTTAATTCAAAAACTGTACCCGAGGGAATTTCTTACTACACTAGCCTTAATTGTAGCGAAACTATGGTGGCTACATATCCACCAAAAACTAGGGAAAATTTATATGTTCATCGCAATCAAACAGATTATATTCAAGTAGTTCGTGGTAAGTTTATTTGGATAATTTTGTCCAAAGGCAAATATCAATATATTCCTTTGAGCGAAAAAGATTCCTTTGTTGTTAAAGTACCACCGAAAATTCCTCATGGTGCTATCAATCCCTATGACGAAACTTGTGTTATGGTAAATGCGATTGTCCGACACAAGCCTTTGACACCGAAGGAGTACCGACCGATTATCCCTCCGTCTCCCTACGACATCGAAAAAGCATTGTCTAGTGAGATACCAATAGAAAAAATATGTTCATTAAACCTGTAGGATGATGCTAGAAAAAGCACGGTTTATAGAAAAAGATATCAACCCAGGGAAATATTATATCTACTTAAAAATTTCAGCACAATATTTTCAGAATGACTAACAAAATACTTAGACAAGATAGACCATCTATTCCACCCTATAATTATCAACCTACTCCATATATTGGTATTTCAAAACAACAAGTAATTGAATTAAGAAAACAACATATAAATCCAGTTGTTTCTACCTACTATCAACAACCAATTATG
>NZ_JAYKGW010000248.1:0-41284 GCF_035285525.1 Okeania sp.
AGTAGCAGGGGCGGGTCTAGCTAGCTTCAGGTCAAGACTCGTGAGCTTACTGGTGAGTAGCAGGGGCGGGTCTAGCTAGCTTCAGGTCAAGACTCGTGAGCTTACTGGTGAGACCCGCCCCTACAGAGGTGGTGTAACTTCCTACTAATTAGGAATTTTTGCTGTTTTCTGATGGTAGAACCTGATTCTCCAAAGCTAGCGGGTTTGATATTACACAAATAAATGCGGTTTTGACAATAAAAAAGAGGAAATAAGGAATAGGAAAAAAGAATTATTTTGAAATTGGAGCTACTAAAAAAAAGCTTCTCCAATTAATTTTTAGACAGCTATCTCTATCATTTTTCTTTTTTTTCAATATTTCCAGGACTTAGGCATGCGAAACCTGGTTTCTTTGGTAAATCATTGTTTTTAATAATAAACATCTGGGAGAAACCTGGTTTCTGGGTTCAATATTTCTTCCTTCTTCGTTCTTTTTTCTTCCTTAACTTTTAACTATTTGCCCAAAGTCTGCTAATACCCTCGCATTATTCCGAAGTATACCCAATAAATTCAAGCGATTTTGTTGAATTTTGGGGTCAGGATCCATTACTAATACACTTTCTGGTCCATCAAAGAAATTACTAACTGTGGGAGCTATTTTTGCTAAAGCATCGACTAATTGTTGATAATTCCTAGTTTTTTGAGATATTTCTGTTTGAGGAACTAGCTCAACTAAAGCATCATAAAAATCTGATTCGGATTTACTTTTAAACAGTTTTGCATCTACAACTTCTCCAGGTGTAATTTGCATTTTATTCAATTCACCTTGAGCTGCTAAACGAGTTGAACGATTGACAGTTTCATAGATTTTATCAAGCATACCATTTTGCCGAATATTTTGTAAGAAAACTGCTCGGTTACGCACATCTAATAAATCTTTTAATCCTCTTTCCTGATATTCAGAATCATTATCTCCTAAAACTGCATTTACCAAATCATAATCAAGATTTTTTTCTTCTTGTAAAATAGTTCTAATTCGCTGTAAGAAAAATTCAAATAATTGTGGTAATAGCTCAGAATTTGCTTCTGCATAAATTTTTATAAAACTCTCAGCAGCTTGTTCTAATAATTGATGTAAATTTAATGGTAAATTCGCCGACCAAGTAATATTAATTACAGCATTTGCAGCTCGACGTAAAGCAAAAGGATCGGCGGAACCTGTAGGTAACATTCCTAATCCAAAAATACTCACCAAAGTATCCAGTTTATCTGCCAAACTTACAACTTTACCGACAATCGTTTCTGGTAAAATATCTCCTGCACCTCTAGGCAAATAATGTTCAAAAATTGCCGTTGCTACTGCTTCATTTTCTCCACCAGCACGGGCATATTTTTCTCCCATTACTCCTTGTAATTCCGGAAATTCATAAACCATTTGAGTTACTAAGTCAGCTTTGCAAAGTAGAGCTGCTCTTTCTATATTTTCCGATTCTACTTGACTAACTTCTAATTGTTCAGCAATTAATTTAGCTATATTAATAATACGTTTTACTTTTTCTCCCATTGAGCCTAATTTTGCTTGAAAAGTAACTGTTTCTAATTCCGGCAAATAACTTTCTAATGGTTTAGATAAATCTGCTTTATAGAAAAATTGTCCGTCAGCTAATCTGGCTTTAATTACTCTTTCATTTCCTTTAGCAATAATCTCTGATTTTTCTGGGTCGCCATTAGAAATAGTAATAAAATATGGTAACAATTCTATTTCTTTAGTAGTTTTTGGAGATTTTAAAACTGGAAAATAACGTTGATGTGTCACCATTACAGTTGTGGTAACTTCCGCAGGTAAAATTAAAAATTCTTCGTCAAATTTTCCAACTACTGCTGTGGGAAATTCTACTAAATTTGTAACTTCTACTAATAATTCTTCGGGAATTTCTGCTGTGCCTTCAACTTCTTTAGCAGCAGTTTTTATTTGTTCTTCTATCTGGCTTTTTCTTTGTTGATAGTCTACTTCAATATATCCTTTTCTCAACTCTTCCACATAATCTTTGGCTTGAGAAATTTCTATTGGTTGAGGATGTAAAACTCGATGACCGTAAGATAGGCGATCGCTGGTTATTTTTTCTGAACCATTCTCTAAATTTATCGGCAATATTTCATCATCTAATAATGATACTAACCATCTAATTGGGCGGGGAAATTTAATATCTCCATCCGCCCAACGCATGAATCTTTTACCTTCTAATTTATTAATCCATTCTGGGATTAATTCTGTCAAAATTGCTGTTGTTTGTTGACCTTTAATTTTTTTATTTACGAAGACAAAATCACCTTTTTCTGTAGGGCGTATTTCTAGGTCACTAAGTTCGACTCCTTGCTTTTTCGTAAATCCTTCTGCTGCTTTAGTAGGTTTACCATCCTTAAAAGCTGCTTTTGCTGGAGGTCCTTTAATTTCTTCTTCTCGGTCTGGTTGTTTAATTGGTAAACCATTAATCACCACTGCTAAACGTCTAGGGGTTGCGTATACATTAACTGCATCATTTGTCAAGTATGCTTCTGTAAGGGTTGTGGGAATAAGTTTTTGCCACTGTTGTATAGCTTCAGAAACAAAAGTTGCAGGTAATTCTTCTGTACCAATTTCTAATAAAAATGTTGCCATTGTCATTTCAGTTATCAGTTATCAGTTATCAGTACCTCCCAGCTATTGCCAGAAGTTTGAAATACTGAAGTTTATGGGAATAATTACCACAGTTTAGCAGAAAGAAGGAAGAAGGAAGAAGGGAAGAGGAAATATCTAAAAAATCCTTAGTAAACTGAGTCTTATTGTGGTGTTTCAACAAATTAAAATACTTTTCCTATCCCTTATTCTGGTGCTGCTGAAACCAGGGGATGAATCTTTGGATAAAAGGTAAATCCCATCTTTTACTTCTTCTTTCTATAAAACTATAGCAATCCTATTTTATTTGTGTATAAAAATCCTATTGCTTTTAGGGAATAGTTCAATAATGGATAATTGATAATTGATAATTATCTCTCCCTAAAAGGAAGAGCATTCAATAAAAGGAAAAAATTTATTTCTCAAGGGGAGATTAGAAATGGTTAGGGAACTCATCCATCTCACCCTACAGGAAGCTCGGCTTTTCATGTCGGCTTAATCAAGGGCCGAAACGACCGCTTTTTCCCTTTTAAAGGGGAGGCTTCAAGGGACGAATTATTTAATTATTTAATTATTTAATTATTAATTCTTCGGTAAGAGTTTGAGTTTTTTTTATCTACTTTTTAATTGGTCGCAACATAAGCACGGATTGCCATATAATCCATCCCGTAAATATGCAATGCCCTAATTATCCATTATCCATTATCCATTATCAATTATTAATTATCCATTCGTAACAATTCAGACATTATTTTTTGAAGTTCAAACTTAAAATTTAAGTAAGCATTTATAAGGGATTAGTTTCTCAAGAAAATTAAAAAATTAAGATATGAAAATGGCTTTAAATGAATATGACCTTGAAAGTCGGCTTTGATAAGAAAATTCAATTTACCTCAATTAATAAAGCTTTGTTTATTGTTTATTGCTCCTAAAATAAATAGCTGACCGCTGTTGGCGTAGCATTCCGTAGGAAATGCTTACCTGAATTATTATTAATTCCTTTCTCAGTCAACTTTCAGACAAAGGCTAGTTAAAACTAATCTATTTTATGTAATTTATATAGCCATAAGAAATCAGAGGTAATTCTCCATTATCCAAATTATGAAAACCTATTTATAATTCCTATAAGTTCCATGTATTAATTTATCAAAATAATCGGATCTAAAACCCCTACTTATAAGGCGAAACGTTTTTGGAGCTTTGCTCTAAGTTCCCTTTACAAAAACAACTTTTGACTTCTGAATTCTGACTTCATTAAAGAGGATTTAAGGAACGGATTTTATAGAGATTGTAGCATTTACTATCACAGCCAAAATGTCTATGGTACAAAGATTTTACTATTAACATTTATACTTCAAAATCCTAATAATCCGCTGTAAAACTTAGCAAGATTATATAATAAAGAATAAATCAATAAACTTTATTTTTATTTAGTTCAAAGGCCATTCAATTTGCCAAAATCTATGAAATCAGATTTCAATTTTAAAAAGATATACAATTTAAGTTGAATACAAAAATTTAAGTAACTCAAGCAAATAATAAAAAACTTGCATCAGCAGACCATTTATTCTACCTTATTCCTAAATATTTCCCAAATACTCTAGCCTACCAAAAGTTGTACATAATGACCAAAATAAGGTCTCAACCTCCCCCTCCCTGGACTTAGCTCCTCCGCTAGCTTGTCGTTCTACAAGGGTAAAAAAAATAAACCTTAGTATTTCCAGCCTTTGGCTTCACAGAGGTATTCGTAACTGATAACTGATAACTGATAACTGAAATGACTACTTTCAATATGTACATGACTGCTGCAACTAAGACTCACAACCAATCTCTTTCTAATTCTAGGGATTTTGCTAGCTTCAGAACAGCAGCAATCAAGTCTTGTGGGGTGACAATGACCTACCAAACTGGACAACAATCTTATCAGGTACTCAATAATATTGACTTGACTATCAAGAAAGGTGATGTCCAACTATTGATGGGACCATCTGGTTCTGGCAAAACTACGTTGCTGTCCATTTTAGCAGGATTATTAACACCAACATCTGGCAGAGTTTGTCTCTTGGGACAAGAAATTACGAAAATGTCCAGAGAACAATTGACCAAATTTCGACTTGAAAATATCGGCTTTATTTTTCAGGGGTTTAACTTATTTCCAGCATTAACCGCTACAGAAAATATAGAAGTGGCTTTGAATATGAAGGGTATTAAAGGTAAGGCAGCAAAACATGAAGCTCAGACACTTTTGGAACAGGTAGGGTTAGCTCCTCAAGCCAAACTACATCCACGAGATTTGTCTGGTGGCCAAAAACAAAGGGTAGCGATCGCTCGTGCCCTATCTGGAAGTCCTAAAATAATTATGGCTGATGAACCAACAGCGGCTTTAGATTCTCGTAGTGGTCATACGGTGATTGAGTTATTGCGTCGGTTGGCTAAGGAGGGTGGTTGTACGGTATTAATGGTAACTCACGATCCGAGAATATTAGATTCTGCTGATAGAGTGGTTTATCTTGAGGATGGAGTTGTACAGGAAAATAAACTTTTATCAGATAATTTGTTATAAATTTTTGTGAAATATTATTGACAACTGATAACTAACAAGTAACTAATAACTGAAATGACAATCCTACTTGAAAGAATCACCATTAATCCTCGTCAATGTGGTGGTCGTCCCTGTATACGAGGCATGAGAATTAGGGTATCAGATGTATTAGATTTATTTGCAGCTGGTCTCAGTGCAGGAGAAATTTTAGAAGAAATGCCCGATCTTGAAGAGGATGATTTGAAAGCCTCGCTTTTATATGCTTCACGGAAACTTAACCACCCAATTTTAGTGCCATGATAATTTGGGTTGATGCACATCTGTCTCCTGCAATTTCAATCTGGATTAGTAGTACATTTGAGATTGAGGCTTTAGCTTTGCGCGATCTTGGACTGAGAGATGCTGAAGATTATGAAATCTTTGAAGCGGCAAAAGCTCAGGGAGTTATCATAATGACTAAAGATAGAGATTTTGTAGATTTGGCTGAACGACTTGGTTATCCTCCACAAATTATTTGGCTGACTTGTGGCAATACTTCTAATACTCGGTTGCGTGAAATTTTGAGCGAGACGTTGCCGAGAGCTTTAGAGCTTTTAGCTGCTGGCGAGAAATTAGTAGAAATTAGCGGAAACTAATTGTACAGATAAGCATTATGGACATTAGGTAAAGAGACACTACTTTTTCATCCAAACTATGGGATAAATAAATTTGATTATGATCGATCTCCTTTCTATCTTTTTTATAGTTCTAACGCTCACCTTTGCTATAATATCAGGATTCAACTCAATCTACCCCATTGTGGAATTATTTTCACATGAGCTGCTCTGTCTTAATTTTTATCAACAGGAGTTGATTAGCAGTCAATTTGGGCTACAAATAGTAAGCTTAATCCTTGGCATTAAAACATCTTTTCATCCGAAATGTAGGTTTTATCTTTACCTTTTTTGATATTTTTACTTACTAATTCTCAATTTTTTTCATTCAATTGAAAAACGGTTTCCTCGATAGCATCCTTGAAAAGAAGTTAAATTAGTATCAGTCAATTTCTCAAGTTTAGTTACTAAAGAAACCGTCTCAGAATTAGGAGAAAGTTTATTCCACTTATAAACAAATTCACCTAAATATTTACCTGTTCCTTCGTAACTAAACTCTTCTATAGGAATGCCAGAAACACCAGAAATTTTCTGGTCATGGTATCCATTAATAATAATTTTTTCTATCTTAACATCTTTACCCAAACTTAAATTCCAATCTACAGGTTCGTAGGAGGATAATGCTAATATTATGGGTTGGTTTTGGCGTTCTATCGAAACATTAATAATACCAGTAGGATGATATCTTCCTTTATGATCGGAACTTGCTTCATACACACCTATTAAATGCAGTTCCTTATTTCTTTTAGGGGTATTAAAAAAAGATGAAAAATCATTACTACCTCCAACACCACAAGCCGCACTACCAACTACTACTTGAGGAATTGGATTTTGATTAGCTTGCTGTGAAAATCTTGACCTAATCAATGACCAACTACCAAAACTTAAAGTAGCAAATAAAGCACCAAAAATTCCTATAGGAATTAAGGGTTTAATAGAATGAGCAAATAAATCTAATCTCAGTCGTTCTGTTTGAGTATTAAAAATAGAGATGCCATGATTTTTTTCATCCAGAGCAGCTAATAAATTTAAACTTTCTGGTTGTTCAAACATTGTTGGAACTATTGTGGCTTCTGCTACATATAAATTTCGATTTTTTCTATCTAGAATTAACCAATATTTATCAGTTTCATCTAATTGATAATCTTTAAGTTCAACACTTACCAAAGGATGGTGAATAAAAATTTCCCAAGCAGGATTAATACCTGCACCAAAATTGTGATTATCATTATAAATAACTTGGTTGGTTTCTGGTTCCCAGTGAAAAGCTACCCAACGATAGTTTGCTTGATATCCTAATGATTTTTCTAATTTTGGGTGAGCTGTTAAATTTAATGGTTTTATTAAGTGAGACATAATTAACTTAGGAAATAAGTTTGATAGTGGCAATGTTCAGTTTTATGAACTAGCAAACAAAAGAGATACAAAAATCTGGGATTTTGCCAGATTAAACTATAAGTCAGGTGGAAATAACAATGCTCAAACTAAAACGAGATTCCGGCTCGGTTGATTTATTGCGTGCATATAAAGTTGTGCTTGATGGTAACATAATAGGCTATATTAAAAATGGTGAAGAAAGAGAATTTGATATTGCAGAAGGAAATCACGACTTATTTCTTAAAATTGATTGGTGTCGTAGCAATGTTCTTAGTTTTAAAGATAATGCTAATACAGTTAATTTTGAATGTGGGAGTAGCTGTAGAGGCTGGAAAGCTTTTCTGGTTATTATCTATATTATATTCCTCCCGAATAAGTACCTATGGTTAAAAAAGAATCTGTAATTTCTCCATGAACTAGGACAGCAATTTTAGTACACTCTACTTTCATTAGTAAGATTAGTCTAAAGAAACCTGATTTTTAGGATAAATCGTTGTTTTTATAACAGAAACCTAGGCAAAAATTTGGTTTCCGGGTTTGTTCACCGACACAGCAATTTCCAAAGTTATGAGGTACAATGATTTTTCTTCTTTTCTGTTCCCTATTCCCCATTTCCTGTTCTCTCAAACCTAAAATTTTTACCTCATAACAACGGGAAGCACTTTGTATTTATCATAGATTCAGTAATTATAAACACACACTATAAAAATAAAAGTTGTATTTTTTAGCTGCTCATCAACTCCGTAATTAAGATCATATATTTCTCAGGCAAGAGGGCGACAAAATTTTCTAAGGAATCAATTAAAAAAGCAGTTTTAGTTAACTATTGGAGTGACTAAATATTATCAATTTTATTAACAGTATCTACAATATTTGTAGGTACATTTTCAAACCTAGTTTCTCAAACTATGATGATTGATTCCTTAGCAGATTTTAGCTCCCCTTTCTCTCAACCAATTTCTTCAATACTGGTAATATAAGACATCTTTTTTTCCTCCTCATGGGTTCTATACTTTTGTTGGAAATTCTCTTTTCAATTCTTCTGGTAATATCATCATCCAATCTATTAATCTGAATAACTGAATCACCATTTTTCTACTATAACCCCTATCATATCGCACCAAAGTCAACTTAGTTTTCAATCTAATCAGAGGAGTTTTCCTAATTTCCTGACTTTTTAAGTAAGTCATAATCACCACCGCAAAAGGATTATTATTAAGGATTATTATTTTCGACTAATAACTCCCAATTTTTGTTATATTCTAATAATTTAACTATCGGAAACTTCAATTTTAATTGACAACCCCAAGGACTATAACTATATTTTTTAGGTCGCCATTTTTTCTGTTCATCTCCCAATACAGCTAAACTTACAACTTCTGTATTTTTCAACCGATACTTATCATAAATGCCGCAGGTGATAAACATACATTCTTTCAGCAAAATCACTTTCATATTGCCCTGGGATTTCTGTATGAATCAAAATCACAGTTTCTTGATTATTTTTTAGACAAACTTTAACTAATTTATCAGCTAAACGTTTACCTAAACTAGCATCTTGAACAATTTGTTGAAACTCTTTATCCAAAATTTCATAACCTTTTTCCCAATCAATTTCTTGGTAAGTATCAGGAAAAAAGAAAGCCATAAATTTAGGAAAGTAAACATAATCATATTTCTTTCCCAAGACTATCTTACGCTCCTAGAGTTTGTGGTTCCATATCAAATATTCATCAGTAAAGGGAGGCTTTAAATTTATAAGGATTAATAATTAATTATCCATTAGTATTTAACTTCATTTCTAAAATTTTATTAATAGTATCTTCAACAGCTTTATCAGGAGTTGAAGCACCAGAAGTCACGCCCACAACTACCTGACCTTCAGGCAACCAACCCTCTGATATTTTCACCTCATTTCCTAAAGGTTTATGTTCAATTCTATTCCCAGATAAAATCCTTTTGGCACCATCAATATGATAAGATGAAATGCGATTTTCTATAGCCATTTCCTGTAAATGAGTCGTATTAGAAGAATTAAAACCTCCTATTACTATCATTAAATCTACCTCTTCATCAAATAAACCTGCCATTGCATCTTGTCGTTCTTGAGTAGCATCACAGATAGTATTAAAGTTTTGATAATGCTCATTTAATTTATCTGGTCCGTACTTTTTCATCATGGTTCTTTCAAACAACTTTCCTATTTCCTCAGTTTCACTTTTGAGCATAGTTGTTTGATTAGCAATACCAACTTCTTCTAAATCTAAATCTGGGTTAAAACCTTCAGAATAAGAAAATTTAAACTTACTTAAAAATTCATCCCGGTTGCCACCATTGAGAATATAATTACAAACATATTCTGCCTGCGACATATTCAGAACTATTAAATATTTATCAGCAAAAGAGCTAGTGGCAATAGTTTCTGCATGACTATATTTCCCATGAATAATAGAAGTAAATTTCTTCTTTTTATGTTTTTCTACACTGTTCCAAACTTTAGAAACCCAAGGGCAAGTAGTATCAACAATTTGGCAATTTTTATCCTTTAAAATCTGCATTTCTTGAACACTTGCACCAAAAGCAGGTAAGATTACTACATCGTTATTTCCAGCTACAGAAAAATCTTTTTTACCATCAATTACAGGAATAAATTTAATTTCCATATCCCTCATATCTTGATTCACAGAAGGATTATGAATTAGTTCGTAAGTAATCCAAATTTGTTGATTAGGAAAATGTTGACGAGTTTCATAAGCCATTGCTACTGACCTTTCTACACCCCAACAAAAACCAAAAGCTTTGGCAAGTTTAATAGTAACATTACCTTTTTTTAAAGTATAATTATTGTTTCTAATTTGTTGGATTAGGTTACTTTGATAAACAGACTCCATAACTGTCGCTACTTCTTCTGCATGACCAAATCCTTTACGGTTATAATTGTCAGATTTTTTTAGTTCCCTAGTAAAAGCTTTTGTATCCATTATGTTTTGTTATTAACCTTTCCTAATATCTGTTTTATCTTACAATATTTTTCCTAATAAAAATTCCAGATATCTATGTTGATGAGAATAAGGGGATAAAAGTTAAGACAGAGCAGTAGGGGAGTCGGGGAGTCGGGGAGTCGGGGAGTCGGGGAGCAGAAAAGTAATTTTTTTTGCTCTAAGGATGTGCCTAAAATGGTAACTTTTGGATTTTTCGGTTCCCGATAAATCGGATATTTTATCCCTTGACTTGGGTACCCAAATATAACCAAAATACTCACTTTTTTACCCAAAAAGGGCGAAAATCTGGTACTTTTTTAGTCACCAAAAATGCTATAACCTTTACCTGTAAAGCTTTTGAAGTTTAACCAGCCAGCCCTATTTATAACTGAAAAAGCTGATAACTGAATTACTGAGGTTCTTCCAATGTCATTTTACTGTACATATTAATTGCGGTACTCCAAACTTGATAACCTTTATCATTCAAATGTAGACCATCGGTACTTAATTCAGATCGGAGAAAACCTTGAGCATCTGTAAATAGTGGATGAATATTTAAAAAGAAAGCCCCTTCATTATCAGCTATGGCTTTCAAACGACGATTTATTTTTTTAATCTGGCTATTAGATAGTTTCAATAGGCGATCGCGACCTTCCCAAGTAGCCGATTGGCCACTATGGGGCAAAATAGACTGGACAACTATTTGACTTCCTGGATGGACAGCTCGTAATTGATGAATAATTTTTCTGTAATTGGCCAAAACAGTTCCATCATTTACTCCATGTATCAAATCATTAATCCCAATCATTACAAAAATTGTTTCTGGTCTGGTACTATCTAATAAATATAATCTCTTCAATAAACCTGCCGAAGTTTCTCCAGAAATTCCTTGATTTAACCAACTTCTATCCCAGGGAAGAAGTTTTGAGGGAAACCAAAGACTCAAAGAATCTCCTAATAAAATTGTTAGACGTTCAGGACGGTTATTAGCTGCAGCGATCGCCTCTCGCTCCAACTGTTCCACCCATTGTTGATATGTCCACTTGTGATTTCTCCCAATAGCCAGAAGTTTTGTGCGAGCTGCCCCGAATAGTGGACTTGGTGTATTAGGTTTGATACTGTGAGAAGTAGGGGATATTATTGTAGTAGTTGCTTGAGGGTTTTCTGGGTTATAATCAGTGACGATTAGCATAGCCACTATGAATGATAGTAGCCCATTTGCAGCTACAGAACACCAGACCCATTTTGGAACATCTCTAGAGAAAGTAAACACCGTAGCTAAATTGAATTAGTCTCTATTAAGAAAACCAAGCCTAATCTGGAACATCTTGAGAAAAATTAAGGTTACCAAATAATTAATAATTAATAATTAATAATTAATAATTAAATAATTCAGTTTATAAAGTCTCCCTTTTCAAGGATAAAAAGCAGTCGGGAGATGGGGAAGTTTCCCGCTCTTGCGGAGGTTTTCCCAAGTACGCCATCTCTAATATATATCAAGAGAAATAAATTTTTGACTTTTAGAGAGAGGTAATTATCAATTATCAATTATCCATTAATGAATTTTATTTTGCACAAGGGAAGGTGGGTTTTCCCAAATTCTCTGAGAGTTTGGTCTTTCGGCTAGCCGAGGCTTGGATTTAGTTTATTATTACCGAAATCATTAGGGTATGTGCCTCCCCTTGGCTGCGCCACTAGCTGTAGCTCTACAGCAGGATGAAAAAAAATTCAATTCAGTATCTTAAGCCTCTCAGCTACTAATTTCTGATAACTGAAATAATCAGCTTATGCTATTTTATCCAGAGAGTTGATTAAATTAAGTTAAGAAAGTTAAGTAGTTGTGAAAAATTATTCCTAGTTGAGATAGGGAATAGGGAACGCTTAACTGGGAACAGGGAAAAAATTAATAATTTCTAGATAAGATTGAAGATTTATAATAGAATGTGCGATTGATTTTGCTTATGAAATTATACAATTAATTTTGCATAAGCACTTATTCATATATCAAAAGTAATATCTGGATAAATTTTTCCTGTGGAAATGCTTGACAAATAAAATTTAGCAATTTCCGCCTCTTTTGCTTCTACTGCTATATCTAAATACTTCCCCAAAAACTTTCAATCCTCCCCATGCTTTGCTTAGGGAGGGAGTAGGGATATTAAGGAAGTTTTGAATCAACTTTTTGGAAGTTTCTCAATCCCAAGACCTCACAAACTTCCTACTCTCCCCACACTCTTTTACCTTAGTCTCTATCTAAATAACCTTAAGTTATGACTATTTTAGTGAGAATGATCTTGAATAGCACCAGTTCCCAGGGAATCAGGTTCCTTCACAAAACCATGATAAGCTTCCATGCCATGTTCAGAAATATCCAAACCTTGATATTCTTGTTCTGCATGAACACGAATACCAATAGTAGCCTTCAAAGCTAGCCAGAAAATAACACTCATAATCACTGTAAACAATCCGACTGAGATAATACCTATAGCTTGAGTTACGATATTAGCTCCTTCGACAAAAATACCAACTGCTAAAGTACCCCAAATTCCACAGACTAAGTGAACTGAAGTAGCACCTACAGGGTCGTCAATTTTCAATTGGTCAAAGAAGGGAACTGAGAAAACTACAATTATACCTGCAACAGCACCAATAATTACTGCTGATAAATAAGATACTCCATCACAACCTGCGGTAATTCCGACTAGGCCAGCCAAAACACCATTAATAATCATGGAAAGGTCTGGCTTAGTATCTTTCAACCAAGATGTAATAGTTGCGGTTACACCACCTGCTGCTGCTGCTAAGTTTGTAGTTACAGCAATATAAACCACATTTTCGTCTGCTGCAAGTTGAGAACCGGGGTTAAAGCCAAACCAGCCGATCCAAAGAATTAGACAGCCCAAGGTCGCAAAACCCATGTTATGACCGGGAATAGCTCTAGGTTGATTATTTTTATCGTACTTGCCCATTCGCGGTCCAAGTATATAGGCCCCTACTAAGGCTGCCCAGCCACCTACTGAATGAACTGCGGTTGAACCAGCAAAGTCTTTGAAACCCATTGCACCTAGCCAACCACCACTACCCCAAATCCAATGTCCAGTAATGGGATATGAAATACCTGTGATTAGTAAGCTAAAAAATAAAAAGGCTGAAAATTCAATCCTTTCTGCTACTGCTCCAGAAACAATAGTGGCTGCAGTGGCTGCAAAAGCTGCTTGGAATAGGAAAAATATGGGGACTGGCAAACCCGCAGGAAATGGGTCTAGTCCATAAGTGCTAGAGTCACCAGTTAGAAAAAAACCACCCCCACCAATGAAGGGATTTTCTCCAGCAAACATTGTGGAAAATCCTATAGACCAATAGACTAATGTCGCCAAGGCAAATACAATTAGGTTTTTTGCTAAAATATTAACTGCATTTTTCTGGCGACAGAATCCTGTTTCTAACATTCCAAAACCAGCATTCATAAAAATCACAAATACTGAAGCTACTAGAATCCAAATTGAGTCTAGAACTCCTTTTACATATTCTGTGGTTAACTCTTGGTCTTGAGCTGCTGCTGCTCCTGCCCATACAGCTATAATTATACATACTAAGGGTATGCAGGCTAATGTGGTTGGGGAAAACCATTTTTTCCGACTTAACCGATTCATTATTTTTGTCGGTTCTAAGAGACGGGTATTCTTTATTTTGTTGCTCCTAAATTTTAGCTTAGATGTCATTTTTTAGGCCAAATTAATTAGTTATATTGCAAATGCCAAAAATATAGCACCAGTTGTTGTGTGATTTTTCTGTATCATCTACTACTATTATTGATTTTTTAGTAGCTGCATAAACAGTATTTCTACAACAGTTTCTGACACAAAGAATAGCAAGTATTTGTGAATTTTTAACACAAAATATTTGCATGATGGTTAAGTTTATCTCAAATATTCTTGATATCCAAGTTGTTCTAACCGATTTTGTTTTTCTATCACTGATTCTGCTAAAATTTGACGATATTTTTGTATTTTTTCTAACAATTCTGGTTGGTGGGTTCCTAAGATTTGAACTGCTAATAAGCCAGCATTTTTGGCATTGCCGATCGCTACTGTAGCAACTGGTATTCCTCCTGGCATTTGCACTATAGAATATAAGGAATCTATTCCTTGTAATGTTTTAGTTTGGACTGGTACACCGATGACTGGGAGTGGCGTTAAAGATGCGACCATTCCTGGTAAATGTGCTGCTCCTCCAGCTCCAGCAATAATGACTTTTAGTCCTCTTTGATGAGCTGTTTGGGCATATTCAAACATTCTTTGGGGTGTACGGTGGGCTGAGAAAATGCCTACTTCCGAGGGTATGTTAAATTCTTCGCAGATAGCGATCGCTTCTTTCATGGTGGGCAAGTCTGAGTCACTGCCCATTATTATTCCGATTTGGGGAGTCATTTCAGTTATCAGTTACCAGTTATCAGTTATCAACATTTAGTTTTTTCTAAATTTTCAACAATAACCCTGTAGAGACCTTGCATGCAACGTCCCTACGTTGTGGTTGAATAATCATAAAAAACTATCTAAACTATATCGCTTTTTTTAGCAAACTTAAAGATGCAAAAGATATAGAATTCCTATTTAATTTGTAATATTTGCCTGGCAGCTTTAAGTATAGTAATATGAAATAATTTGTGAAAAAAACTGTAGGGATTTGGTCTCAATATCCATTAGCGCTTGGGTTTGGAGATCAAACCCCTACGTTAACCAAGTCAGAAGTCAGAAGTAATTTTTGTAAGGGTTATTTGAACAAGGTTCCCAAAATATTTCGCCTTATAAAGGCGGGGTTTTAGACCCATATTATTTTGATAAAATATTATCACCTATTTAGGATTTCTATACATATAAAAATTATCACAACTGAATTTAGGATTGCTATAGTTCTTAAAATGAAAAATTTAAAGTTGATTAATCTACATTTTAAGATTTTTTTCTAGCAGAAAAACTACTTTTAAATTGCTTTCTAGTTGAACACCAGTTATCATAATTTCTGACAAATAATTAGAAATTTAAACCTGTGAACGTAACTACTAAAATTATTAATGCTAAAGTCCCTGGTTATCAAAACCTACAGCAAATTTTCATTAATTCTACTGGCAAAATTGAGCAAATTATTCCTCAGACTGAAGAACTTTTACCTACCACATCTGCCACCATTGATGTAGAACAAGACTGGATTTCTTTAGGTGGAATTGATTTACAAATAAATGGTGCTTTAGGCTTACCTTTTCCTGAAGTAAATGAAACTTCTATCACTAAAATACATGAAATTTGTCAATACTTATGGCAACAAGGAATAGATGCTTTTTTGCCTACTATTGTCACAACTTCCATAAATAATATTCAGCGATCGCTCCAAATATTCCAAAATTTTGCCTCTCAACCTCCACAATCAGAAACATCCCAAATTTTGGGTGTACATTTAGAAGGACCTTTTTTAAATCCAGAAAAGCGGGGTGCTCATCCTCAAGAATATTTATTACCATTAACTCTAGAAAATGTCAAGCAAGTAATTGGGAATTATGGTGAGACAGTTAAAATAATTACATTAGCACCGGAATTAGACAGTACAGAAACAGTAATTCCCTACTTAAAAAATCTAGGAATTACAGTTAGTTTAGGGCATTCTCAAGCCACAGCAAATCAAGCAGAAATAGCATTTAAGTTAGGAGCTTCAATGGTGACTCATGCTTTTAATGCCATGCCAAGTTTACATCATCGTCAACCAGGTTTATTAGGAGCAGCAATTACAAATTCTGAGGTTATGTGTGGGTTAATTGCTGATGGTCAACACGTCTGTTCAACAATGATTGAAATTTTGTTGAAAGCCAGTCAATTTCAGCAGGGAATATTTTTAGTTAGTGATGCTTTAGCACCTTTAGGATTACCTGATGGAATTTATCCTTGGGATACTAGAGAAATAGAAGTTAAAAATGGTACAGTCAGACTAGAAGATGGAACTTTAGCAGGAACTACTTTATCTTTATTAGTTGGGGTTAAGAATTTGGTTAAGTGGGGAATTTGTGATGTGGAAACAGGAATTAATTTAGCAACTATTGCACCTCGGAAAGCTTTAGGAATGAATAGTGAAATTATCGGGAAATGTGAGAAAGATTTATTAAGGTGGCGAGTAAATAATGTAGGAATTTCCTCTTCTAAAGCAGTTGATATAGAGTTGAGTTGGCAGAGACTTTTATTTTAATATTAAATAACTTTCTCGTAGGTTGGGTTAAGCTGGCGAAATCCAAAAATCCCTCTAAATCCCCCTTTGAAAGGGGGACTTTTTCTTGGCTCCCCCCTCTTTACAAAGCGAGGGGGATACGAATGAGCGATCGCTGATAATGTAGGTTGGGTTGAGGAAGTACGAAACCCAACAAATATATTTTTTTAGATAGATATTTTTGTTGGGTTTTCTGTCGTCAATCCAACCTACAAACTACAAATATAGAGTAGAGTTGGCAGAGACTTTGTTGTTTAGTTTATGGCTTTGATAGTAACATAAAAAATGTCTGTTGGAGAGCGATCACTCATTGATAAACTCAAAACTTTTTTTCTTAATTATTGTAGTTAAGACATAATTTTTATTTAGTTTTATCTTCTGGTATTATGTGACTATAAATTATTATAAAATATCTCCAAAAACTATGACCGTAAAAGTTAATTATCCTCATATAAAAATAGAATAAAATCAACTGGTTTGTCCAAACAATCACCAATTTCACATCTTGCTAAAATTGAAGCAATTTCTTGATTAGCATTGCTATAGGAACTTCCAAATAAAAGAAGCTCAATAGCATCTTTTTGTCTTTCATCTAAAGAATGTTTTATAAAAAGGTCTTTTCCATTAAATTAATTTTAGGAGTTTGATTACTTAAGCTTTTTGTAGGTAAGGCTTGAAACTTATAAATGCGGTGAGTATTTTTCCAGTAATATTTCATTTCTTGATTAGGAAACAAATTATTAAATTCTCTACTTATACGTTTGAGCATTTCTCCTCCAAAGTCAGCCATAATAACCAAATTCTTAACAAATAAGTTTCCTGACAAAGCCGAAGAGTTTACTATTGTAAATAAGTCCTCTAATTCTAATACATCAATACTTAAAATTTTTAGGACTTACGCATTAACGCTATCCGTAGGGTGGGTTTTGCGTTCCGCAAAGCTCCGCTTTATATGTCCGCTCAAGCGCCTAAACGCTACGCGACATGGAAAGCGTATCTCGTAACCCACCGATACTCTATATCTAGTGTCTTTGCGTAAGTCCTGATAGTAAATTAAATTAACCTCTAATTTCTTCTTCCCTCTTCCTTCTTATGTTAGAAAGTATTATTTTAATATTATTAATCGGCTTTTTTGTCGGCGAAATAGCCTTTAGATTAAAAGCACCACCCCTAGTCGGAATGGTCTTAGTGGGAATATTATTAGGTCCCCAAGTTAGCAATACCATCGACTCTAGCATTCTGCAAGCTGCTGACTCCCTGAGAGCGATCGCCGTAACTATAATTTTAATGAAAGCAGGGTTAGGGTTAGACAGAGAAAAATTAGCACAACAGGGAACTGTAGCACTCCGGTTAGGTTTTCTCCCGGCAACCTGTGAAACTATTGTTGTTGCTCTCGCAGCTATGTGGTTACTTAATTTTGACTTTGCTACCGGGTTATTACTGGGTTGCATTATCGGTGCTGAGTCGCCCGCAGTTATTGTTCCTGGAATGTTGCGTCTCAAAAGTTTGGGTTGGGGCGTAACTAAAGGTATTCCTGATGCTATTTTGACTGGTAGTGCTTTATCAGATGTTTTGCTGTTGTTAGTTTTTAGTTTACTGCTGGCATTTTTGTCCCAGGGAACAACAATTGTAAATTTACCTGGTGGCATCACTCTCAACGCTTTACAAATATTACCGTTCCAGGTTATTTTACAAATTATTTTGGGAGCGATCGCCGGATGGTTGACAGCACGAATATTAGTATTGTTGTTAGTCAAACAAAATTGGACTAAAAATGCCACCCAGGATACTTTGGTGGCAGCAAGTATGGCTTTATTGTTAGTCGTCTTAGCAGCAAAATTTCCTGTATTTTCTGGTTATTTGGCAGTTATGGCAACAGGATTTTTTCTGATCGAACTTGATGCACCTCTGGCGCGACGGTTAAGAAATGGTTTTGATACTTTGTGGTTGGTAGCGCAAATAATTTTGTTTGTCTTGCTCGGTGCAAGTATCCCTTTGCCAGTGCTGGAAAATGTCTTATTGGTAGGGTTGTTAATTTTAGCCGTCGGTACTTTAGTCGGACGAATGATCGGTTGGTATCTCTCGACTTTAGGCAGTAATTGGAATTTGCGAGAACGTCTATTTTTACTGCCAGGAAATTCTGCGAAAGCAACGGTGCAAGCTGCTATTGGTGCTATTCCTCTAGCAGCAGGTATTGAAGGAGGAGAAACAATTTTAGCGATCGCTGCCTTATCAATATTAGTCACAGCACCTTTGGGAGCTTGGGCAATACCTACTTTTGCACCCAAACTCTTAGAAAAAGGAGAAGTCGATCCGACAAAAGTAGCGATGGCTCGTCGTATTATTTTGTTAGCTGCCGTTGATACTTCACCTCTTGCTGTGGATGTGTTGTCAAAAGTTGCCGAGTTAGCAAGACGTTGTGATGGGGAAGTTGTGGTGTTGCACGTTATGCAGTCTGATGATGCGGAAAGTATTGATCGACTGCAACAGCAAACCAAGCAACTTTTAGCAGATATTCGGTATCGGTTTATAACTGTTACGGGTGTGGTATCAGAGGAAATAATTTCTATTGCGCAAGAGTATAGAGTAGCAGAAATAGTGATAGGAAAAAGAGGGCATCGTTTATGGGAAAATGTGTTAGTTGGTTCCGTTTCTCAAACAGTTTTGGAAAAGAGTTTAATTCCTGTGACAATAGTTGAAAAAATAAAAATATAGTTGTTTCTTTCCATCAAAAACTATATTTTCAAGATAGGGTTGACAACTTTATTTTTTCTGTTACTATTTAGATAATAAATTGAACCAATAATTCTCTGTTGATGAAACTATATTTAGATACTAGCCGATTGAATTGAATAGAATATTTGATGACCAATCTCAGGTAAGAATATATTTAGAATCAGTATCAATGACTCTGATTTTTTTATTAAAAGAAAATCAAACATTAGAGATTGTCTCATCAGAAGCTTTGGTAACAGAAACTAATAATAACCCATACAATAGACATCTCCAAAAATGAAAAATAAAATCAATTATTATCCATAAATTATCAATTATTTCTTCCTGTTCCCACATATCTAGTGTTCCCTGTTTCCTCTTTTCTGGAGATGTCTATTGAATAGAATATTTGATGACTAATCTCAGGTAAGAATATATTTAGAATCAGTATCAATGACTCTGATTTTTTTATTAAAAGAAAATCAAACATTAGAGATTGTCTCATCAGAAGCTTTGGTAACAGAAACTAATAGACATCTCCAAAAATAAAAAGTAAAATCAATTATTATCTATAGATTATCAATTCTTCTTCCCTGTTCCCTCCATACCTGTTCCCTCTTTTATGGAGATGTCTATTGGTATAATTTAGAATTAGGGAAAAATAGTTAATATTGTAGGGGCGTTTCATTTCGCGCCAGCGTTTCGCTATGCGATATATAAAGCGGAGCTTTGCGGAGCGCAAAACGGCCGTTCGCCCCTACTGACGGTAAAATTATATTGCTCCGAAGCCACCGGATTTGATATAATTACTTTAATTGCAATGATTTGTGCAAAACCCACTGATCCGAATCACTCTTGCACCCCAAGCTTTTTACCACTACTCGTCAGCAGAGATACAGTAATAAATGCTACCAAACCCACTAAAGGAGAAATTAAGGTAGGAAAGCCATCAAAATCAGCAGTAAAAATTGAATTTTTGATGTATAATAAAGTGTTATCGCTACCAAACATTTTGGGCATGAAAACGAACAATATTAGTCGAGTTCCCGTTCCGGCAATGACGCAAGCTAAAGCCCCGTATTTATTTGCTTTCGGCCAATACAAACCCCCTGCTAGAGGAACTAATAATCCTGCAAACCCCAAATCGAAAGCCAACAACAACAAAATCCCAGTCTGGGGAACCAAAACAGCAAACAAAACCCCTAAAGACGTAATGCCAAAAGCCATCAACCGAGTCAACCTTAATAAGCGATCGCCACCAATATCACGATTGCCTTGGCGAATACCAATCACATTATGGGCAATCACTGAAGAAGTACCGAGAATAGCTCCATCAGCAGTAGAAAGGGAAGCAGCAAGAATAGCAGCAATAACCAGCAAACCTAAAACTGGTGGAATTACCCCTTTGATTAACGCTAAAAGTAAGGGACCTTCAGGAGTAATACCTGCTTGAGCTAATATTTGGGGAGCAGATAGAGCCATTATCGAAAATGGTACGCCGATAATTACCGTTCCTGCTGAAGCGATCAAACAAGCGCGTTGAGCAGTTTCCGGACTGTCAGCCGCAAAAATTCGTGCCATAAAGTCGATCGCCACAATATCTCCCAAACCGAGTGCTAACAAAGTTGCCCAGTTAATCGCAGCTCCAGCAGCAGGAGCTGCTAATTGCTCTAAAGCCAATGGCCCCATTCCCTCTGGTATGTCAAGGCCAAAGTTGACCGCCATAAAACTAAACAATACCATAGTACCAATAAAAGCGATCACTGCCTGAATAGCATCGGTATAAACTATAGCAAACATTCCTCCAGAAGCAGTATAGACAAATACAATAATTGCAATCAGTATCACCCCAAAAGCATAGCTAGTTCCTAAAAAAGTCTGAAAAACGTAGCCCCCTGCCACCAAATTTCCTGCCAGCAAAAACCCAAAGCTCAAAACCATGATCGTAGAAACCAGAACTTCCGTTAAACGTCCGTATTTGACTTGATAAAAGTCTGGGAGGGTAATTAATCCCATGCGGTTCATGGGTTTAGCAAAAAATATACCGCTCAAAAGCAAACACAGAGCTAATCCCAAGGGTAAAGATGCTCCCGCCCAAAAGCCAAATTCACTAGCTAGGTCAGTATTACCCAAGGTAGCATTGGAATCAACAGACTGGGCCATCAAGGTAGCAGCAGCTAGGGGGAGGGTGAGGCGACGTCCGGCGACAAGGAAGTTGATGCTATCTCCTTTAATTTGTCTGGCAGTCCAGATACCAATGCCTAAAGTAGCAAATAAGAAAAGGATAATTCCGCAAAAAAATATTATATCTGTCATAATGTTATTCCTTGTCAGTTTTACTTTTTAAAGTCCCATTGTTTTTGGCTAGGATAATCATCCTATTGCCCAAATCATAATCCTATTTTGGTTTTGGTGATAATACTTCTCCTTGCCAAAAGCCAACTTGGTTCCCTTGTCTAGTAAGGCTTGACTTTTTTAACCACTAAATCAGGAATATCGTAACATGGCATGGATTTATTTAATGATAGCGGTAGGCTGTGAAATTATCTGGGCTATTAGCTTAAAGGCAACTGCAGGATATTCAGAGCTTTGGCCATCTGTTTTTAATGCAAGTGTTTTAACTATTAATATTTATTTTCTTTCTCGTGCCGTCAAAACTTTGCCTGTTGCTGTAGCTTATCCAATTTGGACTGGTTTAGGTGGTGCAGGAGTGGCAATCGCCGCAGTTGTATTTTTCCACGAAAGTCTGGGAATATGGCAAATAATTTGCATTCTAGCCATAATTTTAGGAGTCATTGGTTTAGAAATTGGCAAACCGAAAGAAAATGAGGAGAGTCTGGGAAGTGTTGAAAGTCTAGGAAGTTTGGAGAACGGATAAAAAATTCGATTGAGTATTTCAAACCTCTAGCTTTAGTCAGAGGTACTGATAACTGATAACTGAAAAAGCTGATAACTGATATGAGTTGGGAATGGATTTACTTAATACTCGCGATAATTTTTGAAATTATCTGGGGTTTTACTTTGAAAAGTACAGAGGGATTTACCAAGTTTATTCCTTCTGTTATAACGATAACAGCTTGTGGAGCTGGGTTGTATTTTATTTCTCTTTCTGTTAAATTTTTGCCAATAGCAATAGTTTACCCCATCTTCACTGGATTAGGAGGTGTGGGAGTTGCGGTCTGTAGTTTCCTTTTTGACAAGGAAAAATTGAGCTCGATCCAAATCTTTGGCATTCTGATCGTTTTGGTAGGATCTGTGGGATTGAAGCTAGCTGAGATTCAATAGTTTGAGTTATTTTGGGTGCATTGAAAAGAATTTGAGTAATACTAACAGGACTAAAGTCATGGGAACCCAGAAACCTGGTTTCTCCTAAACGCTTACAGTTCAAAACAACGATTTGCAGTAGGAACCGGGTTTCTTTGCGTAAGTTCTGTACTGTTATACAGCGGTTTTTATTTTAGTAAACCACTGTAGGGACGTTGCATAACAAAAATGCCAACGTCCCTACAATATTTGGGTTATGGTGATGTGGTTTATCCACAGGATTTACGCAGCAACCTTAGACATGGTGCTTAAAACCCCATACGCAATAGTTTTTTCACTATATATATATAGTACCTTTGCGTAAGTCCTATCCAGGTAGTTTAAATCACTAGCAACAATTCTAAAAATCGTTCCCAGGTAAGCTCTTTACCTCCAATTCGCTCTCGCAAAAAGGTTAATTCCTCATCAGAAAAGGGAGGCTCATTCACACTGGCTAACACTACATTCATTTCTTCTGGCTCCAACACTCCATTCCCATCCTGATCAATGGGAATAAAGTAAGTGGCAAACTCATCAAGTCTTGACATCAGACGACGGTGGCGTAGCATTAATTCCCCAAATTCGGAGAAATCAATTTCCCCACTGTTATCAGCATCCATGCTAGAAAACAAAAAGCTAAGTTCCTCCTCACTCATAGCATTCCCAGCTTGCTGCAAGTGATATCTGAGTTCTTCTAAAGACAAGCTGCCACTACTATCTTGGTCAATAGCATCAAAAATATAACGTAGGTCATTTTTGATTTCTAGAGGTGCTTGCTCGAAAAAGATTTTGTGATGCTCCCCTTGCATAGCAGAGTGTAACTGGCTGCGAAAGGCCGAAATTGCTTCCCTGGCTGTGAGGTAGCGAAACCGATGTTCTTCAGGACAAGCTACGGCAAAGGGAGCAACAGGTACTAGGGAAGAGATCGAACGCCGTAAAATCAGGAAGCAGGCATAAGTACCCAAGTGAAATGAAACGGCTAAAATAGGTAATCCCAAGGGAGCGATCGCCAGATTCAATAACCATTCAACTACTGCTGCTCCAAAAGCTCCACCACAAGCAAACAGAATACTTTTTCGATTAGGTGCATAGAAAATGCCCCCAATAGAAATCGCGGTTAAAGCTGAGTTGTATCCTAATAAACCAGCGTACACCATATCTCGGTCTATTCCCACTATAATTGCTACCAACATACCAATAGCAGATCCCAGAGACCCTACTAAGGCTCCCATCGGACTACACAAGGCTAAAGCAATAATAATTAATACAGCAGAAACTAAGTTGTCTGAAAAAAAGATTTGACCGATGCCAGTGATGAGAGAGGATAAAATACTCATCCCATCTAAAGACTCAGCCGGAGGAAATGGTGGCGGTGGGCCAAATTCAAAAAAAGGTTGGGGAACATAGATGGCAATTATTAGAAAACTATAGGTGACAATTTGAAATGGTACTGCCATAGACGGGAGTCCTAGACGTGTCGCCATCCAGTTTCCCAGATACTCCATTAATACAGTGCTGAGGGCAGCGCCAGCGATCGCTGCCAGTACCCAAAACCAGTTTCCCGTACCATTGCCCCAAGGACTAAAAGTTCCTAAAGCTAGTCCGACCAAAGCTCCATTTAAGCCAAAAACACCATTACGAACACTAGGGCGATCTAGATTCATCAAAAAGCCTGTCCAGGTAGCTGTCACAACTCCAACAACTAGCATAAAGGCTGTCCAGGGCGATTGAATAAAAATTGCTAGAGTGATGAGTAGTCCAGAAATTGGATTATTAGCAAATCCTACTTGACCAATGCCACGAAAACTGGCATTGATAAAATCTAAAAGGGGACGCTGCTCCAAGGCATCATTGAGGTCTTGCATGGTTCCCATAATGGGCAAGGGATGCCGATGAGAAGTTTTTTCTGACTTCAATAAACGAGAAAGCAACTCATGGAGAGGCAGAGGTTCAGAATTGTTTTGAGAAATTTCAGAGGCATTTGACATGGCAAGTTTATACTATGTAAGATAAAATTTGTCCCTGTAATTATACTATGGATAAGTTTTGAATTTTCCCCTGATCTTCCCTAGATGCTTTTGCTAGTGCATCCTTCCTAAAACTTTCCATAAAGATGAGCCAGCAAAGAAAATTTTAGTAGCGATCACTCAAATAATTACTCCTAAAATATATAGGACTTACGCGCGCGCAACGTATTTCTGTCATTGCGTCAGCAAGCGACAGCGTTTCGCTCCGCATTCATGTCGCGGAGCATTCCGGACCGAAAGCAATCTTCAGCCTTGAAATTGAGTTCCTCATGGCTTTAGTCCTGATATATTTAATTGCAACTTACAGCAGATTTGACCTGAGTGAGGTAAACCAGGGCAAGCTTTTCAGCCCGCACTACAAAGTATTTCCATAACTTAATCTTTACCTCATCTGCCTGAAATATACTGTCAATTAGTTCACATTATTTTTTTATACCTTTTAAAATAAATTCTGCTGAGTTTTTCTTCTGCTCAATGCTTGTTTTTATAAAAACTTGACTTTTGTTACTTCTATTGTATAATCATCCAATGTATCCTCCTTTTAAAGAAACTCTAGAGTATTAAATAGAGGATAATATTAATCATTCTCATAGAAAGTAAAAGATGAAAAACCAACTAACAATAATCATATTTAGCATTATATTTGCTTTCATAAATCCTGCATTTGCTAAGGCAGAAGGAGTATTACAAGAAATTCAAAAAACAGGTGTACTCAAAGTAGGTCTTAGAAAAGATGCTGCTCCTTTCGGTTACATTTCTAGTGGTAAATGGGAAGGAATTTGTCTAGAATTAATGAATGGTTTTAAAGAAGATTTAGAAAAAAAATTCAACCAAACTATTACCATAGAAAAGTTAGAAACTATTCTTGATGAAGATTCAGAACAAGGACGTTATCGCAGTGTAGTTAATAATCGAGTTCATCTAGAATGCGGTCCTAATACTATTAGAAAAAAACCACCAACAGGAGTTATTTATTCTGAAAGTTTCTTCATAACTGGCACATATTTAATGATGAGACCAGATAGAAGAATAGGAGTTAATCCTGATGGATTTCTAGAAGGAATTTTAATTGGAGTTCTCAATGATTCTCTCACACAAAAATTTATTGATAGTCGATATCAACTGGCAGATCAAAAAGTTTATCAAAGAGGGTTGGGAAGAGAAACTGCGGTTAAAGATGCCATTTCTGGTACAATAGATACTTTTGCTAGTGACGGGATTTTATTAGTAGGAGAAGCTTTCCGACAAGGATTAAAAGAAGACCAATATGCTTTAGAACCAAATAGACCACTTACTTGTATTTCTTACGGCATGATTTTACCTGCTAATGATTCGGAGTGGCAACAAACAGTCAATGAATATGTTGTGAAGAAGAGTCAACTTAATACAATGATAAACATTTTAACTAGATTAGCAGGAGGCACATCTCGATTTATCGAAGTATTTATTTCTGATCAAGATAAATGTAGTGGGTTGTAAGGCATTTTTCAATATTAATAATTAGGGTTTACTGAATTTTTATCAAAATTTTTACGGGCATTGGTTTCAGCCTTTGGAACACCTAAAGCATCTCCAATACAAAGTCCTATTAAACCATCTCTAATTTTTAAGTGATTTGACTTGGGCATTGTTTTCAACTCCCATTAGTTATCAGGAACTAAAATTATCATAACAGGACTTACTCAGACAAACTCAGAAACCCGGTTTCTCTGTGTAATATCATATCTGGTTCAATAGTTATAATTAAAGTTCGTAGTAGGGGTTTGGTCTCCAAACCCCAGTAGTGTATCAAGGATTTGCAAACCAAACCCCTACCCTAAAATGTGACAATCTAGTTTAGGGTTGCTATATAAACAAAAACTTTTACAAAAATTCATTAATTCATTCAAAACTGCTATAGAATAAATTAATAAATTACAGCTAAATACTAATATTAAATACTCCTATTTTTTACCAATAAATTCATCTAAATTTGGCACATTTACCCAACTACCAGTCATATTAGATTCATGGGTTAAATCCATTAATAACTGAGAATAAATACCTTCTTTTAAAGATGGAACTAAAGATTTTCCTGTCTCTATTCCTTGTATCCAATTATCAACAACTCGAACAAAAGGAGCAATTCTACCATCAGCAAAAACTTGAGGAAAATCTAATCTTTCAGGAATATTTATTTCTACTAAATTATCCCCATTTTGAGAACCCCAAACTTTAAATCCATGCACATAATCTTTTTGATTATTACTACCAACAATTAAAGTACCTTTACTACCATAAACTTCTAGCCAATGACCGCGCCCTTGATAAGTGACAGAACTAATACAAATTTGACAGGGAGTACCATCTGCTAACTCTAACATAATATTACAAGTATCATCAGCATCAACTGGTTTTAATTCATCTCCCAGAGTCGGATCGGGGCGAGTTTTAATTGAGGTATTAAGTTTTCCCCAAAGTTTTTTCCCAGGACCAAATAACCAGTCAACATAATCAAAAGTATGGGAAGCGATCGCTCCTAATGCACCACCACCTTGATCTTTTTGAGAATACCAATTCCAAGGACGATTTGGGTTAGCACGACTTGATGCTAACCAATCAATTTTTATGAGGCGTTTATCTCCTACATATCCATCTGCTAAAATTTCGGCAAATAGTTGCCAAGCAGGAACAAAACGAAATTCAAAATCCATCGTTACTACACATTTATTTGTAGCAGCAAGATGATATAATTCTCTGGCTTCTTCTACTTTTAAAGTTGTTGGTTTTTCTAATAATAAATGTTTGCCTGCGGATAATACTTTTTTTGCCATTTCATAGTGTAGAAATGGGGGAGTTGAAATTGTTACGGCAGCAATTTCAGGTAGGGAAATTATTTCCTCTATGGTATTAAAAGCATGAGGAATATTGTGGTCTAATGCAATTGATTTAGCTTTTTCTAAGTTGGGATTATAAACAGCTAATACTTCAGTTTTGTGATGTACTTGTAAACCTGGTATATGTACTTTTTTACCAAATCCTGTACCGATAACTGCTACGCCAATAGTTTGATTTTTCATTGTTTTTAAGAAGTAAGAGGGAAGAAACGAAGAAGGGAAGAAGAAAGAGGAAAGTAAAGAAGGAAAAGAGAATAAATATTTACAACAAAGGGAAAAATGTATAGATATAGCAATCCTAAATGATTTATAAACTGTAGGGGTACCCCTTTAGATAAAATGTTATATCAAATCCCCTGGCTTTGGAGAATAAGATTTACCATCAGAAAAGAGCAAAAACTCCTAATTTGTAGAGGGTACGGTTCCCGAAAAATTCGAGACCAAACCCCTACGATATTAAATTCTACCGATGCTACGGGATTTGATATTACAACCTATTAAAGACTACTATATGCTATCTAAAATCAATCGCAGCATAGAAAATATTGTTTCCTGCGAAATACTGCGCCAACAAATTTCTCTTTATTACTTTTGAATTTTGACTTGCTATTTCCTAATTACAAATTATTACTTTTGAATCCATGAATTTTGACTTGATCAATATTACAAATTCAGGACTTACGCAAAGGTACTATATATAGTATGTCGGTGCGTTGTGCGTTGTGCGCTTTACATGTTGTCGCGCAGCGAAACACACCCTACCAATAGCGTTTATGCGTAAGTCCTAAAATTATTACTTTTGAATCCATGAATTTTGAATTTTGACTTGATCGATTACCCATTCGATTACTTTTTTCCCCAAATTAACATTATCAAGTAAATCAATTTCTCTAATTCCAGTAGGACTTGTAACATTAACTTCTGTGAGATAACCACCAATGACATCTATTCCTACAAAATATAAACCATCTGCTACTAATTTAGGTGCTAAATATTCGCAAATTTCATATTCTCTTTCTGTAATTTCTGTCTGAGCAACTCTACCTCCCACTGCCATATTTCCCCTAAATTCTTTACCAGTAGGAATCCGATTTACAGCTCCAATAGGTTTACCATTTAACATAATAATTCGTTTATCTCCTTCTTTTGCTGCTGGTAAATAACTCTGAACCATCACAGGTTCTTTACCTTGTTTGGTACTAATTTCTATTAGAGAATTAAAGTTTCTATCCGTAGGTTCTAAAAATAATATTCCTTCTCCAGCTTTTCCTCCCAAAGGTTTTAAAACAGCCGAATTTTGTGACTCTAAAAACTCTCTAATTACCTGTTTATTTTGACTAACAATTGTCTCTGGAATTGCTTTAGTAAATTGCAAAGCATACATTTTTTCATTAGCAGCGCGTAACCCTTGAGGAGAATTTATAACTAAAGTTTTTTCTGGATTAATATAGTCTAAAAGATAAGTAGCATAGAGATATGGAGTGGTTACGGGTGGATCTTTCCGCATAAATACAGCATCCATTGACTCCAGTGGTTCCAGAATTGGTTTTCCCTGATCGTACCAAGGATTACTTACTACCCAATGATTTTCTACCCTTTCAATGGGAATTAAATGTACCCGCTGAAGTGTTGCCCAAGTTTTACTATCAATAATAGTTAGCTGGTTAATTTCCGTTATCCAAACTTCGTGACCAAATTCTTGAGCAGCTTCCATTAAGGCAACGGTACTATCGTGAACTGGGTTTAGTTGGTCTATAGGATCTATGATGAATGCAAATTTCATCTTTTTTTATTGATTAATTTAATATATGTCAGGACTTACGCATGAACGCTATTAGTAGGGTGCGTTAACGTCAGTGTCACGCACCGATACGCTATATATAGTCCCTTTGCGTAAGTCCTAATATGTTTACTCATTAGGTTTTTCTTATAGCGTCTAGCGCTAGGGAAAAGGGAACCAGGAACAGGAAACAGGGAACAGTAGAATATCAAATGGTTTTAGCATTTAGAAATGTCTTAACCTTTACTTCGACTGCTATACAAAAATTGAAACTACACCCCTAGAAGTTGGTTGAGTTTCCCTTGAGCTTCTAGTTCATATAAATCATCACAACCACCCATATGTTGGTCATTAATAAAAATTTGGGGTAAAGAACGACGACCATTTGCTCTCTTGGCCATTTTTGCCCGTTCTATTTCATCACCATCTATTGTGTATTCCTGATAGGTTACTTGCTTTTCCTTTAAAAGCGCTTTAGCACGAAGGCAAAATGGACAGCTTGACCAAGTGTAAATTTCTACATTAGCAGACATAATTAATTACCCATAAACAATATTTCTTAAATGATTGTAATATTAATCGGCTCTTTAAGAATAATTTTAGATTTTATAGCGCTACTTGAATCGGGAACAGGGAACACAGAAGGTGGGAACAGCGGTTGTAGGAAGAATAATTGTTCTTTAATATTTCTTAGGACTTACAAAGAGCTAATCAATATACTAAATTATATGAAATATTAAAGAGGGAGTAGGAAAGTTCTATAAACTTTCCGTTCTCATAAATTTATTACCAAACTACTTGCAACCTTTCTGCTACTACTCTTCTGTAGACTCCATCGGTTTCTCTTGCTATCCGACTCCAAGAAAATTTCTCCTCTAATTCTTGATAAGCATTTTTCACTAAATTTTGGGCAAAACATTGGTCTGTCAAAACTTTTATAATTCCAGATGCCAAGGAATTAGGATTACCAACTTTAGTCACAATACCTGTTCTACCATTTTCAACTACTTCTGGCAAACCTCCTGTATCCGAAACTACTACTGGTACTCGTGCGGCAAAACTTTCTAGAGCAACAATACCAAAGGGTTCATAAAGACTCGGAAATACTGCACAGTCTGCGATCGCTTGGAATTTATCTAAATTTTCGTCAGACATAAACCCTGTGAAATGGAATTTTTCGGCAATTCCTAAATTCCGGATTTCTTCTTTCCAATAGTCAGTTTTGCCACCTCCAATTATAATAAATTTTATCTTTCCTCCCATTTTTTTGATCACTGTTGGTCCTGCATGAACTAACACTGATAAGCCTTTTTCTGGAGTCATTCTGCCTAAATAGTAAACAATTTTTTCTTCATCTGTTGCAAAATAACGACGGAAATTTACAGCATCAAATTCATCCCGACTTGGTTTTTTTTCAGCGTAAATTCCATTATAAATTACATCTATTTTGTCTAAAGGAATATCTAAAGTTCTGGTTACATGTCCTCGCATATAGTTAGAACAAACTATTACTCTCCAAGCATTATAAACTAGCTCTTTTTCCTTTTCGTGAACATATTGTTGAGTATGATTATGAATACCATTATGGCGACCATTTTCTGTGGCATGAACTGTGGCTATTAGTGGTAGTTTAAAGATGTGTTTAAGAGCGATCGCTGCATCTGCAACTAGCCAATCATGGGCATGAATTATATCAAAATCTTTCTCTTCTGTAATAAGTTTTCCTCCATAACTACCCATCGCTTCGTTCATATTTGCTACCCAGTGAAAGAAATTTTGACTTGGTGCAACTGACACTCTATAGACCTTTATTCCATTTACAATTTCATAACTTGCTGCTTCACCAGATTTAATTGTAATTAAATGAACTTCATTTCCTAATTTCACTAATTCTGGGTATAATTCTGCTACATGACGTGCTATTCCTCCGATAATTCTTGGTGGAAACTCCCAACTTAATACTAAAATCTTCATAACTACTAATCCCTAAATTTTCACTATCTTTACAATTCTTGATTTTTAGTAATTTTACTCTAAATATTTTGGTAAATATTTAATAATTTTCCTGATAAATATTACAGACATTCTAACCTAAATATTCAAGAATAGTTAGATAAATCCCGGAATTAGCATACCAAAAAAAGGGAGTAGGAAGTACGGAGTAGGAAGTATGGAGTAGGGAGTAGGGAGTAGGGAGTAGGGAGTAGGGACGTTGCATACAACGTCCCTACAGAGTAAACACAAGCCAAGGATTTTAATCCTTTAAAGATGACTAAATTGCACACTCCTTCCTTCTTCCTTCTCCCTTCTTCCTTTTTCCTTCTTTCTTCTTCCTTCTTTCTTTTTCTTTCTTCCTTTTATTCAGAATCTTTTACCCACTCAACAATTCCATCTGCTAATACTTTTGCTAATTTCTTTTGTTCTTGAGAATTAACAATCCATTCAAACTCATCAGGATTAATCATAAATCCTAATTCCAATAATACAGAAGGAGCGATCTCCGGACGAGTTAAAGCTAAATTATTCCAAAATACTCCATAGGAAGGTCTGTCTAATTTTTCCACTAAATAATTATGCAAAAAAACTGCCAAACTATGAGCTTGAGGATGATACCAAAAAGTACCAACTCCCTGAGTTTTTAGCGCATCACCATAATCAGGTAAAGCATTATAATGAACTGAAATAGCTAAATCTGGTACTTCTTTATTAATCATTTCTACACGGTCTTTGGGATATAAATCCTCCTCTGCTTTCCTTGTCATCAACACTGAAGCTCCCAAATTAATTAACTCTTTTTCTAACAATTTCGAGACAATTAATGTGACATTTTTTTCTGGATAACCATTGGGACCTCTTGCTCCTAAATCATTCTCACTTCCATGTCCTGGATCGATTAAAATTTTCATTCCAGTTAGAGGTTTATTTGAAGAATTAATTCCATTTTTTACTGCTGGAGGATGTCGCAAAGTTAATACTAAAGTTGTACCAATATACTCTAATTTATAACCCCATTGTTGTGCTTTTTTTAAATTAAATTTATATCTAACTCCTTGATTATTTTCCACTGTTGAAGTTAAAATTGGTTCCCAATCTAACCGCTCAATTAAAGGGTCATCATCTAAACGAATAGTATCAGTTTGAGCCGTAGTATTATGGAGAATTAAACTGAAATAGCGATCGCCTTGTTCAACTGTTACTGGTACCGGAACTTGTAAAGGAAATCTAATTTCGGTTGCACCTTCAACTTGACGAGCGATCGCACTTCTAATTACGGAACGGGGTGGTGCAGCATCTGTAAATATTCTAGTTTCATCAGCTTTGATCCAACCTCCGTAGTCAAGTCGTAAATAATCTCCCTCTTTCCCTGTAATCATAGCTTTAGTACCTTTTGGTAAAGGAGTCAACCGGGAATAAGTGGTACTTGGTCCGGTCCTGGCAACTCCCGCTTCTGCTGTCACCTCTGCCACCTCAAATGTAGTGGGAGAAAGAATAGTTACTTTTCCCGGTGCTTTTTGAGTCACCGTTTCTCCTCCTACGGTTAGTTTAAACTCAGGTTGACCTAAATCTCCTGTTTTTTCTGCTTGCGCACAACCTTGATAATATTCTCCCGTAGAAGGAACAGGTTGATTATCTCCAGTTAATACTGCCAAATTTCCTGGTAAATTTACTACTTGAGATTGGGAAAGTAAAGGAATAGTTTGAGCAGCTAATAATACAGAAATATTAGCATTTGCAGGAGCGATCGCTGCAAAACAAATTAACTCTCCTGGCATTCTGGCAATATCTTTTGCCGGAGTCAAAGAGTCTTTACCAAAAGTTATTCCTACTGGTAAAGGTGGTTGATTTGAATTGCGTGTTATTTTTAAAATAATCTCTTCATTTTGCTGACGAATAGTAAATATATTTTCTCCCATTTGTAATGGAAAAGTAGGAGCAAAATGACCTGATTTACTCCGCTGATTAATTGCTTTTCCATTAACAGTAACTTCAGTTTTTGGAGAAGCAGTACCTATTAAGAAAATTCGGTCGGAAGTAGTTTGATGATTAGGTGGTGGATAAGCAATAAATAGAGATTTTTGGTGAGAATCTGATTCTTGTTGAAGTTGATTATTATCTGCAAGCTCGTGTGACATAGCATTAGGATAAATGGTACTTATACTTCCTAAAAATATCATTAATCCTAAAGTTGATGACCTGATAATTTTGCTCAATATTTTAGGATTTTTTGTTTGTTTAGTAGTCATTGGCAGTAGATTAAAATTTGCCATTTTATTTCTGGGTTTATCTTGTTTTATTGTAAGCATTCTGCATCATCACCATTTAGCTATTCAGCTATTTATTTGAGTTTTAAATAAAATAAAAGCTTTATTAGTTAAGCCAAATAGAATCTTACTATCAAATTAGACTTTAAAGGTTATACAATTTAAAGGTTTAGATAGAGTTTGCTATTTCTGCGGAATGCTACAGAAATAGCTGAAGGTTAATAGCTGAATTATTACCTTGTACTTGATAAATTTTTCAGTAGTTTTCTAGATTGACAGTAGCATTAAAGTGTCTGTCTGCTTCAAATATTGATTATTAATCAATACAGTTCAGTTCATTTCAGGATTTTTTAGGCATTTTTATAGTCGAAAAAACCTATCTAATGGTTCCATATATTATAAGTTTTCGTCTGAACTGAATCGTCTTGAATTATCAATTATCAATTATTTTTCGTGACATTTGCCCTTTCATTGCTGCTAACTGAGTTTCAATATCATCATCACCTTTTTCCAGAGAGACAAACTTTTTTTCTAAACTATCACCTCCAAACTCAGTCATCATCTCAGACTTAGCCTCAAGCTGCATTATTTTCTCTTCCATTTGCTCAAAAACACTAAGAGTATTACCAGCATTCACCGAATTTAACATTTCATTTAGCTTTTCCGAAGCTTGAGCAGAACGCGCTCTAGCAATATAAAGATTCTTTTTTAATTTCGCTTCACTAATTTTCTGCTCCAACTGCCTCATATTTTGCTTCAGTTTTTCCACCAACTGTTTTTGCTGTTCCACTTGAACCTTCATCACAGTAGCGGTTTCTTGATATGACTTCCGTCTAGTTAAAGCTTCCCGCGCCAAATTTTCCTGGCTTTTTTGTAAAGCTAACTGCGCTCGTCTATACCATTCATCAGCAGTAGATTTAGCTTGATAATATTGTCTTTCTGTACGTTTTTGAGTAGCGATCGCTTGTGCCACCGCTTGACGTAGTTTCACCAAGTCATCCTGCATATCTTTTACAGTCTGCTCTAGAATCTTCTCTGGATCTTCAGCACCAGAAACCAGACTATTTATATTAGCACGAATTGTGCGCCAAAGGCGGTCAAAAATTCCCATCAAGGATCTCCAATATTATTTCTTATAAAAAAGACATTGCATTTATGCACTGTGGAACAGACATCCTGCTAGTTTGCTGTTCCTTATGTTTTCGGATGGGCTGCCCATCCCACTTAGATCATCTCTTTATTCAGCAACACCATAAAAAACGTAAGCATTTCCTGCTGAATGCTGACTCCTACTAGACATCTCCAATAATCAAAAATCAAATCAATTATCCCACAAAAATAATCAATTATTTCTCCCTACTCCCTACTCCCTACTCCCTACTCCCTACTCCCTATTTTTACTACTCAGGTTTCAAGTTGTAATATTTAGCATTCAATCCTGCTTTGCGTAATTCTTCCAGAAACATCTTTGCTCTTTCTGATTCCGCAAAAGCTCCCATCTGTATCTTCATACCATTAGTCGTTTGACGCAGATAAGCATCTGAAATTATTGCCTGTGCTTTCAACAAAGATTCTTGATTTGCATAATCTACAACAACATAATACCAACCATCATCAGATTTAACAGGATTAGTTATTGGAGAACTATTAGAATTTTTTGGTGAAGGTTTAAGACTTGGAGATGGAGTTGGAGAAGATATTGTCACCTTAGTAGATGGGTTATACTGAGGCAATAAAGTGCTACCAAGGTTATCCAGTTTTGTACTTCCTTGACTAGGTTGTGAAAGAGTATTAACACCTCCTGATATTGGTGGTGGTATCATAGGTTTAGCTTTTACTGTAGGAGAGTAAACCTGGTTAGGTTGAGGATTAACATTACTGAGAGTATTCAAATCTAAATCTACAAATTCCTGAGATGTCAAGTCAGGAGATTTTGGTAAAGCTTTCCCTTTATTGTTGTCAGTAGTAGTCTCATCTGTATTTTTTTGAGCAGAACTACCTTTGAAAAGACGGTCTAAACTAAAATTGCTTAGACTTAAAGGATTTATTAAAACATAACCCAAAGCGGTACAAGAGATTAAGAATACAAACATTGCAGCTATTCCCAGGGGAGTAAATAAACTTGCTAAGTAAGAAGATTCTCCCTTATGACTTGGCTTTAATTTATCTAAACTTTCTAGGAGTTTCTCTGAAGATTCCAGATAGTTGTCTGGTGCCGTAGATTTATTTTTATCTAATAAAGATATCTGTTTGTGACTACCCGCGTCTATATTACCTTTTTTGGCCATGCTAATTTCTGTAGGAGTGGGAGGCTCAATGGCTACTGGTTTAGCTTTCGGAGCAGAGGTATGAGATGTTTCCAAGTTTTTCAGTGATGATTCTATCTCAGATGTAGAAGATGAGGGTACTGTTTGCTCTTCCACTGGTAATAGAGACATTAATTCGGGTGTTTTATAAATTTGTTTACTAATATTTCTCTGAGAAATTGGGGACTTTTCTGTTTGGTTGCGGTACTTGCGATATCTTGTTAGTTCCGCTTCTAGTCCTACATCCAAACTTTCCATTACACCTTGTAAAGTTTGATTCAATTCCTGAGTAGAATTTTTAGTAGATTTTACTATTGAATTTTGACTCATTTAATAACTCCTGTTAATCGCTCATTGAGGCTCCCTTAGATATAGATAAAGGGATTGTTAAAATTTGCTCCCATTAAACCAATGATTATAGCAGGAGTTTCTCAAATAAGAAGAACTAAATCTCATTTTTTCAAGGCTTATGTAGCAGAACCCAGAAACCTGGTTTCTTTGCACAAGTCCTATTTGAAGAGCGACAAACCACTTTTTCATCAAATTTGTTATTATTATAGAATAGCTTTAAATACTTACTTGTAGAGGAGCGTCCAAAGGATGTTAATAAATTATGGGTTTCCAGTCTCTTAATCATATTTTAAGCTCTCTCAAAATTATAGAGCGATCGCCAGCACAACAAGACTTTCAAAAGCTCAGGGAATATTGGGAAGAAGTTTTAGGGGCAATGGCTAGCCAAACTCAACCTTTATACATTGAGCGAGGTGTTTTATATGTAGCAACATCCAGTGCTGCCTTATCTCAAGAACTTAGTTTTCGGGTACCGCAACTTTTACCAAAGCTAAACCACTTTTTGTCCATACCCCTAGATAATATCCGATTCTCGGCAGCTCAATGGCATACCCATTTTCCTCTTAGTCAAGATAACCAAACTGAAAAAAATGATTGGCAACAGCATCCCAGTATGATTCCTCAGTTAACAAAAACATCCCTAGTAGACACCACTCCCACAAATCAAAACCCTCAGACCACTTTTCCAAATTGGGCGAAAGCTATACAAAAACGTTCTCAGGGATTACCTCTTTGTCCTCAATGTCAATCTCCTACTCCCCCTGGAGAAATCCAACGTTGGTCTGTTTGTGCAATTTGCGCTACTAAATTAATGGATAATTGATAATGAATAATTAATTATATGGAATCCCGATAATTATTTGATGAAAAACTTTGCGCTTTCTCACCTGGTTCTTTTCCTTCTACCCTCTGCCCTCCTTTTGATTAATAAGGGTCGATAATTTTTCCATAATTTTCTCTACCCAAATGTAATTAAAAGTACAAAATAATTAATTTATCTTAATAAGGGATTGAAAATTTTTGATAACTTATTTTGTATGTATTTATACATATTTAGTAGCTATGAATATTACCTAAGAATTAGTTTTATTTAACTAACCAATTAAGATTTCAAACCTCCCCATTTGAAGGGGATAAAAAAGAAATTTTAGATTTTTTGGTCTCATAAACTTAGTAGTAAACACTGATAACTGATAATTGAAATGACTTATATTTTAGCTTGATCCCCTCTTATTTTAGCAGAATAATGTATTTATTCATACAATTTTTCTGGCCAACCATGATCAAAATATTTCCATTTATAACAAAATTATAAAAATAATATAAAGTTCAGTTAACTAAAAGAGTTATTTAAAATCTATATGTCATAATAGTTTTAGTTGATTAAAAGAGTAACTTCCTATAGATAAAAAATAGTATAAAGTCAACTATATAGATAGTAAAAATCAATTTAGGAAAATTTTTTATGAAAACCAATCTAGCTTGTCGCCATTGCCAATACTATTCACCAGAGGGAAGGCGCGGAGGTATGTGTCAAAAATTAATGGCACCAGTTGAAAGTAATTGGAAAGCCTGTTCATTAGTTTTACCTCCTTTTGCACCATCCTGGGAAAATCAAAGTAATATAGCTATCTGGCATCAGAAAATAGATAAAACATTGGAAGTAGTTTTTCCCCTACAACCTACCGCTAATAATATCCATCAATTAACATAGTAGAGGTTAGTTCTTATTAAGTAAGAATCAGCTAAAGTTTCAGTAAATCTAGTCTGATTTTCATTTTGATCTAAACGTTAGCAGAAGACCCGAACCATAGTATAGCTTGGTCTCTACCTTAACCATCAGACTTTCTATAAGCAAACCCTAATTAATATACCCAAGTCATTGGGACGGTCTCTCCGTGAAAGGAAGCAATCTTGGGGGTGTGCGGAAATTGCTTCCTGTCGTCAATAGGGAAGATTATTTAACCGGATTTTAGATCGCGCACTTAAGGGAAACTATCGGTTAATTTAGGGTAGCCAAGGATATTTGCTAAAATCGGGAGGTCGTTTTTCTAAGAACGCCTTTTTACCTTCAGCACCTTCCTCTGTCATATAATAAAGAAGAGTAGCATTACCCGCTAATTCTTGTAGTCCAGCTTGTCCATCACAGTCAGCATTAAAAGCTGCTTTAAGACAACGAATAGCGATAGGGCTTTTTGCCAAAATTTCTAACGCCCATTTAATGCCTTCTATTTCTAACTCTTCTACTGGGACAACACAATTAACTAAACCCATTTCTAGAGCTTCTTGAGCTGTGTATTGCCGACAGAGAAACCAAATTTCTCGTGCTTTTTTCTGACCAACTATTCTGGCTAAATAACTAGCTCCAAAACCACCATCAAAACTACCTACCTTGGGACCAGTTTGACCAAAAATTGCATTATCGGCAGCAATAGTTAGGTCACAAATAATATGCAAAACATGACCTCCACCAATAGCATATCCAGCTACTAAAGCAATAACAACTTTAGGCATAGAACGAATTAACCGTTGCAAGTCCAATACATTTAACCGTGGTACACCGGCTTGATCAACATAACCTGCTTTACCCCGCACACTTTGGTCTCCACCAGCACAGAAAGCATATTTACCATCTGTATGAGGCCCTGCACCTGTGAACAAAACTACCCCTATATTTTGGTCTTCACGAGCGTCAACAAAAGCATCATAAAGTTCAAACACTGTTTGAGGACGAAAAGCATTGCGTTTGTGAGGACGATTGATTGTTATTTTGGCAATGCCGTCAGTTTTGTGGTAAAGAATATCGCTATAGTCTTTAACAATTTGCCATTTTATTGGCAAAGATTGATTCGTCATTTCAGTTATCAGTTATTAGTTATCAGTAAATATTACAGCGCTTCCTGTTCTTAAAAGATACAATTAATAATTAATAATTAATAATTTTGGTAACACAACCTTCCAGGTTGTTACAGCAAAAGAAGGCTGTGTTACACCTTGTAGAGATTAATTTTCAAATGTACCTCACAGGCAACGGAAAGCGCTATAATTATGATTAATAATTCTGATTATCTAGTCCATAAAAAATGGATGAGTCGGGTATTAGAATTGGCCAAAATTGCTGGTTATGCTGGAGAAGTCCCAGTAGGTGCTGTAATAGTTAACTCAGATGGTCAGTTAATTACAGAGGCTCAAAATCGACGAGAGCGAGATTTTGACCCTACTGCTCATGCGGAAATATTGGCTTTGCGACAAGCAGGACTAATTTTGCAGAATTGGCACTTAAATGAATATACTCTTTACGTTAACTTGGAGCCTTGCCCAATGTGTAGTGGAGCAATATTGCAGGCCAGAATAGGTTTATTGGTTTATGGAGCGGACGATCCGAAAACTGGCACAATTAGAACTGTGGCTAATTTTCCAGATAGTGTTTTTTCTAATCATCGTTTGTCTGTATTGGGAGGAATCATGGAAACTGCTTGTCGTCAACAATTACAGTCTTGGTTTACTCAACGAAGGAAGAAGTAATAAGGAACAAGTTTTAAGCATTGAAAAAAAGGGAAAATATTATAGATATAAGTATTTGATAAACTGATAGCTGACTGCTACTAAAGACAATTAAATAAGTGTCATTAAAGAAGGAATTAAAGAAGCTACAAAATTTATCTTGAAGTTAAGAAAGAAATTAACTTAGACATTGAGGTAAAAAATTATGATGCTTCTTAAATATATTCGTTCATTTTTCAAAAGAGCAAATTTTCCAAATTGTACAACTTCAAATATTTGTTCTTGGTTAGTTTCTTTATCTTATTTTCTAGGTAGTTATATAATAATGCCATTTTATTTTCGCAACATAAATATTATTGGCAAAGAAAATATTCCGAAAACAGGAGCGGTAATTTTGGCTCCTACTCATCGTTCTCGTTGGGATGCATTAATCATCGCTCATGCTACGGGTAGGTTGGTGACAGGTAGAGACTTAAGATTTATGGTTAGTATGGATGAAGTTAAAGGTTTACAAGGTTGGTTCATTAGACATTTGGGTGGGTTTCCTATTAATCCTAAAAATCCAGCAGTTTCTTGTTTTCGTCATGGAGTAGAATTAATGTTAAATAGAGAAATGTTGGTAATATTCCCTGAAGGTAGAATTTATCGCGATCGCCAAGTTCATTCTTTGAAAACAGGACTAGCGAGAATAGCATTACAAGCTGAATCTCATCAGCCAAATCTTGATGTTAAAATAGTGCCTATATGTTTGAATTATGACCCAGTTATGGTTAGTCGTGGTTGTAATGTTACAGTTAAAATTGGTAATCCTTTATCTGTGAAAGATGATGTTAATGATTTGGGAAAAAAGCGGGCACAAAAATTAACTACGGATTTAGAGATGGCACTTAAAAGTCTCAATTTTCAGTCAGGAAAATTAAAGCAGTTTCCCAGCATAACTTATCAAGGATTAAAATCCTTGGCTAATAGCTTAAGTCATTTTTAGATGATTACAAATGTCACGCCCTGTCTTTTTGTATTGTGGTAAATTACAGGAAATTCTAAGTATATAAAGTACAAATATTAATAATCAAATCTTTTCAGTGGGAGCCGGAAAGCTCCCGTGGATGTAACTCACTAAAGTTTAATCTGCTGTAATCTGATATAATTATCTATTATTAATTATGAATTATTATATGCAGTCAACATCAAAAGATTTTATCCCTAATTTTCAACCAAGTCAAATTGTCTGTTTGGAATATGAAAATACCTGTTTATATGCAGCAGTAATTCAGATATTGACACAACGAAAAATGTGTTGGGTTCGTCCCTTACTCCTAAAAATATTTATTTCAGAAAATAAGTCTGAAAATTATCAAGATAATTCTGATAAATCGACTTTATGGGATTTACGAGAAGGTGCAGATTTAGTATGGCCGATTTGTCTATTTAGAGAAGCGATTGATACAGAGTTTATTCCACTTTTAACTGAATTAGAATTGTTAGATAGTCAAGAGAAAGATTTGCAAGTTTCACATCAAAAATTAAGACATTTTATTAGAAATGTTTGGCAAGCTTATTCTGATATTTTTCCTGTAGTTGAAAATTAATATGGTGTTCTTTAATTATATTACTAATATTTGATTTTGGGGGTGGGCAGACCAAACTCCTACAATTTTTTTTCATAATAAAGAAAATTCATATGGTGTTCCTTAATTATATTACTAATATTTGATTTTGG
>NZ_JAYKGW010000249.1:0-10602 GCF_035285525.1 Okeania sp.
GTTAAAACCCGCAAGGGCGGGTTGATATAAGTTTGAGAATAGGTATGAAAATTTTAGTTAAAACCCGCAAGGGCGGGTTGATATAAGTTTGAGAATAGGTATGAAAATTTTAGTTAAAACCCGCCCCTACTATAAATAATTATTCATTGAAGTGAAAGGGCGGGTTGATATAAGTTTGAGAGTAGGTATGAAAATTTTAGTTAAAACCCGCCCCTACTATTTCCATACTCTTTCTTTCCTTTACTTCTTCATAGAGTAGTTGACTTCGTGAATCTATAATCTAAAATAGAAAATATACAAATAGCTCGTATCAAGAAACCAACAAATTTGATTGTTAGGTAAAAATACTTGCTTGCTAAATTTTTTTTCAGCTCATCTTTGAGGGAAAGGTTTTAGGGAATATCAGAAAAAATGGCATTGGTGAATGAAGGGGTAAAATTTAAGTTTTTATTATTAAGAAACTGAGTTTATTGGAAATAGATGTATATTCAGTAATTAACAATTATATAGTTATGCCTTCTTAAAAGAATGGAATTTACTCAAAGGAAAGTTTTAGATTTATCCTATTTTTAGGACAAGCTTTGAACCTAAATTTTTGAATTATTTACATTATTAATTCTTGGGTAAAATATCCAATACCAAACCAGCTTATAAACCTTATAAAAACTATAGCTAAAATTATAGCTAAGACCGCCAAAATTGAAATAATTAATGCCTAAGAATATACCTATTTAAAGTATAAAGACCGCCAAAAAATTAAAGTAATTATTCGGTAATTAGCTATCAGTTACTGGCTATTTTTTATAGGGTATTAGAAAATATTTTTCAGGGATAAAAATCCCTTTTTTGTAAAGCATTCCGTTGGCGAAATATTCCTAAAAAAGGAAAAGAAAGGAAAATAAAAGTCATTTTGCTGAAAGTTGATAGCTAATAGCTAAATGCTTATTATATCTGAGATAACCTAAAATAAAATGTTCTTTGCGATGCAGGGAAAAATGGATTATGAAACTTTAGGAAAAACAGGAGGGATTAGCGCTACTCCTGGAACTCCACAATGGGCACTTGCGATTAAATTAAAATTACAATCTGTTCTGAAAAAAAGTATAGTTGCTAATGGAGAACAATTAAAAGCATGGCGTGAATTAATGAAACAACCAGCAGCTTATCAACAATTACTTGATGAGCATGGAAAACCATTTAATAGTTATGAGGAATTATGTCGTGCTGAACCACCTTATGGATTAGGTTGTGAATCGAAAGAAATTGAAGAATTAATTAGTGGATTAGAATCAACTAAAACTGAAAAAGTTGAGATACAAGAAGACCCTGTTAAGGATTTAGGAAATCCATCAAATTATTTTCATAAATTTTCTAAACTGGTGGAGACTTGTTCAGAAAATGAAGTTTTAAACGCATCTAAAATAGGGGAAATATTAGATTATGCTCATAGCACTGCTCAACTATGGAGAAAAAGATGGGAACATTTGGGATGGTTGGAACAATCAAAAAGTCGCGGAAGAGGCTTTTATCAGATTACTGAATCAGGAAAAGTTGCGGTGAAAAATTGGTTGGAACAACAACCAGAAGGTAAGTTAAGTAAGGAGTTATGGGTCGTGGTTCCTAAGAATCCTCAAAAGGCAGCAGAAAAGTTAATTAAGTCGTTTAAAGTTGAAGATTTAAGAGAGATTTATAAGTTAATTGGAGAATCTTTTGGTCAAGAATCAACTGTTTTTTATGAAGATATAGAATGAATATTTTTTGTAAGCATTCGGCTATTAGCAGTCAGTTCAAGTGCAATCAAAACGAATGAAGCAAGGGATCTTTTAACTTCTACTTTTGAACCATATATCTCACTCGATAAAACTATGTATATTTGTCAGAAATTATAGATTTACCTTAAAAGCTAATAGCTGACTGCTGAATGCTTACGATAATAATTTTCAGTAAACTAAATTATTTATGTTATGCTTTTTTAATAAAAATTGACCTAATTCAAAAAAAAATCTTTATAAGAATGATTATTGTCTGATACAATTCATATTGATTGTTAGTAGATCGACTATCGAGATAGTCCATGTTAAATATATAAAGATTTTTAGTTATGAACATGACTATTTTAGAAGTTTTTACTACAAGGTTTTTGCTAGTGTAAAATATACTGAATTAATAAAATTAAGAAGAGGAACTAATGACAGAAATTTCAACTGAACAAATGCTTTATTTGCTTTATACATTCGCTTATTCAACAGAGGGAACAGTAACTAAAGGAAATGTCAAGATTAATTTAGCTAAATTATCGAAAGAATATGGCAAAAATGCAGCACAAATTTGTGAAAGTTTATTTGAAAAGGGATTATTGGAGTCTCCGAAAAGACATAGAATTAGAATGACTGAGATGGGTATGGAAGTTCTGGTTATTAATCTGCAAAGAACTGAATATGAGTTTACCTCTGTTAAAGGACCTAAAATTTTAAATGCTTTGATGTCTTGTTTGAAGTTAGTTTCAAAGTATGGGGAAATAGATAAAAAGGTTGTAGATGAAGATATAGATTTTGAGACTTTTGTGGAAAAGTTTGAAAAGCTTTATTTTGAAGAAAGAAGGGTTCAAGAATTGCGGGGTATAGTTGTTATACGTAGTCAAGAAATCTGTCAAAAATTTATGGAGGAAAATAATATTTCTGAATCTAGTTTAAAGAAATATTTTGAGAAATTAAAATCTGACGGTATTGTGTTTGCCGTAGTAGAAGATAATGAAGAACTTATAGAGTGGGTGGATTAAAATTATGCCAGAAGATTCAGGAAAGAAAAGAGTAATTAAAGACTTTCTTCAACGGATAAAAGAAGGAGAAGGTTTTATTGAAGATATTTGGATTGAACGTGATATTAGACCTCTTGGAAAAAATGATATTCTTTCAGATAATAGAAGTTTATGTTCAGCTAACAGTTTGTCTACAAGAGCAGTATCTAATATTACTGAGCTTCTTCAAGATGATATTCGTCACACTTTTGAAGAAGGATATTTTACTGCTAGATTTGTTACTGCTGTTTTGGGTAGTGGCAAAACTTCATTACTAACTTATTTAGAACAACTAATTATCAATAAACCTGATGATCAAAAAAATTATGTAGTTATTAGGTTTGGATTTGACTATTTATCAGCAACACCAATATCTAGCAATTACAGTTTTGAAGTCAAGTTTTACTGTTATATTTTAAGCAAAACTTTTTGGGAGTTAACACGAAATCAAGAATCATTAGCAAGAGATGAAGCTATAGAATTTCTCAAAGATTATGATGCAGACAAAGCATTATTAGATAAACTCAATAGAAAGAAAATTGCTCGGGATAGTTTAGAAGGAAGTTTTTCGATGTTTTTTGTAAGTCTTGGTGTAGATTTAGGGAAACTATTTCTTAATCTAATATCCCGTATTAATCAAGTTTCTGCTGGATTTTCTTTTGCATATCTTATAGATGAATTAGATTCGTTAAAAACATCTGGTAATGAAATAGAAAATACTCAACTAATGTTGAAGGGTTTAATCAAGCGAATACCTGATGAATATAAGTCTAAAATTCCTCTACTAATTTATTTGGTAGGAACCAGAAATAGAGTCAGTCAAATTATTGAAGGAAACTCTGTGTTAAAAAGCTTAATTGCGAAAAATTTAATATCTATTAGTATGGGTTTAGAAAAAGAGCATCAAATAATTAGACAGAAAATAGATGAAAGGTTTAGAGGAGCATATCAGGGATATAAAGATTTTAATGTTGCTTGGCAAGAGGTTCAAAATATACCATTGAAATCTCCTATTGAACCTGCAAAAAATTTAAGGGCATTTTGTCAATATTATGGAGGAGAAGTCTTAAGAGTAAACGAAAAGTATTTTGCAGAAATGTCAGAACAAAAGTTTGAAGGTGATGCTCGTGGATTAGTTGAAGCAAAATGTCGAGAAAAATGGGGAAAATTTTTAAAACAGAAAGCATATACACTATTAACTTTTGACACTACAAACTCTATTCCAGGTAAAAAAACAGGAAAAAATCACGCTTTAGATTGTTATGTAGAATTACGTCATAATGGTACACAAGTAGCTAGAGGTTTTGGTGAGGCAAAAAATTATGAATTGTTGAGTTCTCACTTACAAATATTTAGTGATTGGTTAGATGATTTTGAATTTAATCCATATCCTTTGGATAATACTCCTCCAGACTTAGCTTTTATGATTGCTCCTTCATGTCCGTCACTTTTAGCAAAAAAGTTAAAGTCGAAAAATATTGAATTTATTGAAGCAGATAAAGAACTATCACCTCCAACAAATAAACTAAGTCCACCACCTGAAATGAATATCAACATTTCTGGTCAAGAAAAATCACAACTTATACTACCTACTCCAACTTCAAAACCTGAAATTAATACCAACATTTCTGGTGAAAAAGAAACACCTCCACCAACTTCAATACTTTCAAAAACTGGAATTAATATTAATACAGCAAATGAATCAGAATTAAGAACTGCCTTTAGAGGTTCTGGTGTCAAGAAAACAACTATTCAAAAGCTAATAAAAAATAGAGAAAGTAATCATTATAAAGATTTAGCTCATCTTGTATCCGATATGAGATTTACCAACAATGTAAAAGCTAAACTTCAAGAAAAACTTGATAAAAGAGAAATTTGCTTCTCAACCAGAAACTATTAAAAAACGACTAACAAAAATTTGGCATTATGAAAAATATAACATGACTTTCTCAGAAGGCGATCGCTACTTCTATTTAAGATAAAAATGAAATTATCTTTAATTATCTGACAGAAACTTCCTAACCAGAAACCATCAAAAAAACGACTAACAAAAATTTGGCATTATGAAAAATATAACATGACTTTCTCAGAAGGCGATCACTACTTCTATTTAAGATAAAAATGAAATTATCTTTAATTATCTGACAGAAACTTCCTAACCAGAAACTATTAAAAAACGACTAACAAAAATCTGGCATTATGAAAAATATAACATGACTTTCCGAGAAGGCGATCGCTACTTCTATTTTAAAAATGATGGTTGACAAAATTCAAGTATTTGATAGATATTACTTACTCTTGAATAAAAATTAATAGCTGCATTTTACAAGTCAGGTGTCTAGAAAAAATATCTTGAGCAGCTAATAAAAAAAGAGAAAAAATTCCGACAAAGATTGAACTTATCCAGGTATCTGACCTCAAAAATACCAAAAACAAACCCCAGCAAAAAAAACAAGAAGTAAAACTGCAAGAAAAACTTGATAAAGGCGAAATTTGTTTCTAAAATTAAATCAACTATTCACAAATAAAAAAATATGAAATATCCCAAACAACCTCTAACATATCCTGTCACTGAAAAAACAGACACAACAGAAAATTATCACGGTATTCAAGTTCCCGATCCTTATAGATGGTTAGAAGAACCAGACTCAGAAAAAACTCAAGATTGGATAAAATCTCAGAACGAAATTACCTTTAATTATCTGACAGAAATTTCCGAACGAGAAACCATCAAAAAACGACTAACAAAAATCTGGGATTATGAAAAATATAGCGTTCCTTTCCGAGAAGGCGATCGCTACTTCTATTTTAAAAATGATGGTCTACAAAATCAAAGTATTTTATATACTTTACCTACCCTAGATGCAGAACCAAAAGTTCTCATCGACCCCAACAAATTATCAGAAGATGGAACAGTCGCTCTTTCTAGAATTTCCATTAGTAATGATGGTAAATTAATCGCCTATGGTATCTCTAAATCTGGTTCAGACTGGCAAGAATGGCGCATCAAAAATATTGAAACAGGAGAAGATTTGCCAGATATTTTGCAATGGATAAAATTTAATCAACCAACTTGGAAAAATGATAATCAAGGATTGTTTTATAGTCGCTACGAACAACCACAAAAAAAAGAATTAGAAGAAACTAATTATTTGCAAAAAGTTTACTATCATACTTTAGGTACTGCTCAAAATGATGATGTACTTATCTATGAAAAACCAGACCAAAAAGAATGGTTATTTAATTGTTCTGTGACAGATGATGGCAAATATTTGATTTTGGTAATTAGTCAAAGTACAGAAAACAAAAACTTAGTTTTCTACAAAGATTTAACCATACCAAACTCCCCAATAGTAGAACTAATTAGTGAATTTGAAGCACAATATAGTCTGATAGATAATGATAATAATATCTTTTGGTTTGTCACAGATTTTAATGCTCCGAAAAAACGAGTTATTGCTATAGATATAAATAACCCCCCATCTCCTTCCTTAGTCACAGGAAAAAATAAAGATGAATGGCAAGAAATTATTCCCGAAACAACAGATACATTGATAGGAGTAAACATACTTAATAATCAGTTCGTTGCTTTCTATTTAAAAGATGCTCATACTCAAATAAAAATCTTAAATCTTGATGGTTCTCCAGTCAGAAATGTAGACTTACCTGGTATTGGTTCCGTAGGTGGTTTTCATGGCAAACGTTACGACAAAACCACATTTTATAGTTATGTTAGTTTCACAACTCCCTCAACTATTTATCAGTACGATATGGTGACAGGTGAAAGTAAAATTTATCGTCAATCAAACGTAGATTTTCATCCCGATGAATTTGAAACCAAGCAAATTTTTTATAATAGTAAAGATGGTACAAAAATTCCCATGTTTATTATTCATAAAAAAGGTATCAAACTAGATAGCAATAACCCAACTATTCTTTACGGATATGGAGGATTTAATATTTCTATAACTCCCAGCTTTTCTATTAGTAGATTAGTCTGGTTAGAGATGGGAGGAGTTTATGCCATAGCCAATATTCGTGGAGGTGGAGAATATGGTGAAGAGTGGCATCAAGCAGGAACAAAACAACAGAAACAAAATGTATTTGATGACTTTATTAGTGCTGCTGAGTGGTTGATAGAAAATAACTTTACTTCCTCAAAAAGATTAGCTATTAAAGGAGGTAGTAATGGTGGTTTATTAGTGGGTGCTTGTATTACTCAAAGACCAGAATTATTTGGTGCTGCTTTACCCGCAGTAGGAGTATTAGATATGTTACGTTTCCATAAATTTACTATTGGTTGGGCCTGGGTTTCTGATTATGGTTCTCCAGATAATCCAGAAGATTTTAAAGCTTTATATGCTTATTCTCCTCTACATAATTTAAAGTCAAAAATATCTTATCCTCCAACTTTTGTTACTACTGCTGACCATGATGATCGAGTTGTTCCAGCTCATAGTTTTAAGTTTATTTCTGCTTTACAAGAAGTTCATCTTGGAGATAATCCGGTGTTAATTAGAATTGAAACTAAAGCTGGTCATGGAGCAGGAAAACCTACTACGAAAATAATAGAAGAAATTACTGATGAATTTGCTTTTTTGCTGAGGAATTTTGAAATAGAATTACCTGAAAATTTTCAGTAAGTATTTTCTGTAATGCTACGGAAACAGCTTTTTTATAAATGAAATAAGCATTAGTTTAATTTCTACTTTCATAATGATGGAAAAATGCTTCTTTACTTCTCTATTTTTCAGATTAAAATCCCATTTTTTCCATCATTAAATATTTCTATCAATACCTTGCTTACTAAAAACTATAAACATTTTCATTCTCTGAGCTTCCCAAAAAAAATCGCCCTTGACGGGATTATCGGTTGCATTCTTACTAAAATTGTGATACTATCTATTTAAATGGGTTTATGTGCCCATATACATGATTTTTTATTCAACTAAAAAATCAGAAATTTTCTCATTATCTCTAGTGAATAATTTTTTTTGCTTAAAACTATATATTTTGAGAGATTATTATAATTTCACCAAAAAATTTATCTCAACTAATACATAATTTTGCGGAATAGTAAAGGTAACTTATGTAGAGAAAAATCGAAGAAACCTAAAGCTATTTTGATAACTAAGTTTCAGCTTTTGTGTACTCAATCAAAAAAAATTTTAATTTGCTTTAAAAAAAATTAGAGCTATGTAACAATCCAAAAATTGGCTGATGTTAACTTTATACATAAAAACTTTACTTTATTATAATCAAAAATTGCTTATTCTCAAGTAAAAACATTAATTCCATTGACTAGCAAATTCTGTCAAGTATATAATATACATCTTTTCTGAAAAAATCAAAATTAAACAAAAAATTCCTTGAAAAAAGGAGGTGAACAACAATATGACATCAACAAATTATGCTCGCTTTATCAATTTTTTACAAAATGAACTATCTATTTCTTCTGCTTCTATAGCAGTTGCTGAACGAGCTAGTGTTACTTCAGAATTATCATATCCTCAACCAGACTCTAATGCCTTGTCGATGATTTTGTGGCAATATGGTTTAGTTACTTTAGAACAGTTAGATAAAATATTTGATTGGCTACAAAATACTTATGATTTTAATTAAATAAGGAGTAGGTCATTTCAGTTATCAGTTATCCGTATTTGTAGGTTGGGTTGAGGTAACGAAACCCAACATCAACCCAAAACATCATTAGGGAGTAGGAAGTAGGGAGCAGGTGAAAATAGTTGATAATTTCTTTGGCATAATTAATTTATTATAGCTATTCAGCTCACTTTTTCCTAAGTCATCTTGTCAAATAGAATTTTAGACAAACAAATTTTTAATAATAAAGGAAGCAAGTATTTAGTTTAACTTTTACTTTTACTACATTTTGAACTAGAGAATTAAAGTAGAATAACGAGTAGTTCAATTTGCTAACAAAAGCTAATTTAACTAACTCCTAAACACTAAATACTTGCCTTGATTTTTTATTATCAAAGATTTCTAATAGTAAAATTTAGTTTATCAATTTAGCTAGAAATAAATACTTTATCTAACTATTAATATCCTCATCTTCCCAATTTACTACTAATAACAATTTCCTCACTCAAAGAAAGCTAAAAATCATACCTCAAAATTAAAGATTACAGGACTTACGCATTTTTGAGTTTCAACACTAAATAATCTATAACATTGTCATCTTTGAACTCTATATCTAGTTTGTTTGCGTAAGTCCTAAATTAATCAAGATAGATAGTATGACCTAGTTTAATAAAAATGGCATCACTACTTATCTGCCAATTTCATTATCATTCAGTTAAAACTTTGGCAGCAGCAGTTACACCAGCTCCTGAAGCAAAAGAACCATATTCCAACTCTCCTAAAGTAGCTTCCAAAGCAGCGATCGCCGTCAGAATATCTCTGTCACAGACAAAACCCAAATGTCCAATACGGAAAATTTTCCCCTTCAGATGGTCTTGTCCACCAGCTAAAGCAATATCAAAACGCTTTTTCATAATGGACCGGACTTTTTCTGCTTCTATTTCTGGTGGTGGAGCAACTGCTGTCACAGCAGGACTAGCTACTGCATCTGGACCTAATAAAGGTAAACCTAAAGCCTTAACTGCTGCACGAGTCGCATTCTTTAAACGTTCGTGTCGAGCAAAAATATTTTCTAATCCTTCAGCTTGCATCATTCTTAGTGTAGCTTGCAGGCCAAAGAATAAATTTACTGGTGGAGTAAAAGGCGTGGTATTTTTAGCTGCATCTTTACGATATTTACCTAAGTCTAGATAATAGCGTGGTAACTTAGCTGTTTCATAAGCAGTCCAAGCTTTAGGTCCAACTGCCACAAAAGCCAAACCAGGAGGTATCATGTAACCTTTCTGAGAACCAGAACCAACCACATCAAGGCCCAACTCATCTATAGGTACGCTGACTGCCCCAAGACTTGTCACAGCATCTACAATAATTAAAGCTTCACCATGAGCCTTAACATGACTATTAATAGTTTCTAAATCATTCAAAACACCTGTAGATGTTTCGCTATGAGTAAGAATAACTGCTTTAATTTGTTTGTCCTTATCCGCTTCTAGGTGTTGACGAAATTCTTCTGTGTCTAGAGGCTTGCCCCACTCAGCTGTAATTTTCTCAACTTCAACGCCATAAGCTATTGCTACTTCTGCCCAGCGATCGCCAAATTTACCATTACATCCACATAGTACGCGATCGCCAGGACTCAGGAAGTTAATTATACCAGCTTCCATAGCTCCAGTACCACTTGCTGCTAGAATCAATACATCATTTTTAGTTTGATGGAGCCATTTGAGGTTTTCTGTGACTTCGGCCATAATTTTAGAAAAGTCTCCACTTCTATGGCCTATTGGATGTTTAGCCATTGCTAGTAATGCTGTTTCTGGTACTGGAGTAGGTCCAGGAATCATTAACATTTGTTTATCATCCATTTTTTTCGTTCCTTTATTGTGTTTTATTTGTTTAGTTTCTATGTTTAGTTATACATAAGTTTGGTACAGAAAAAAGTTACTTTTTCTTTAAGATTCCTGACTTAAAATTTTGGGAAATTTTTAGTATTTTTTTTAGTTATCGAATAGTTATTTAATTCAAAATCATAAATTTATTCAATTTTTTTTGCGTAATTTTTTCTTGACTCTTTTTTGAGAAAACTAATCATAGGGAATAAATAGTAATTAAAGACATATCAATTTTATTTCAATGGTGTACAAAATTTCATTGTAAATTATTATGCTGCAAAATACTATAGCATTTTCATTAAAAATGCGATAACT
>NZ_JAYKGW010000250.1:0-15541 GCF_035285525.1 Okeania sp.
GCCCTACAGCACCCACTTGCCTTCCTCGACCTCCTTGGCTTCCTTCTCCACCTGGTCTACCTTGTCCCCCTTGTCTACCTTGTCCTCCTTGTCTACCTTGTCCTCCTTGTCTACCTTGTCCCCCTTATCCCCCTTGTCTTCCCCATCCTCCCACAAGGAGGATTAATATTTCTTAAGGAATAGTCACACCAGGAGGAATAATCACATTAGTCCGATTAAATACAGGAGGACGTTCAGAACCCCCTGTATTAAACTCAGCTTTTTGCAAAGAGTCAACAGTTGTACTCGACCCACCACTACCAGATAAAGGATTAGCTGAACCTCCTACAGCATCTATAACAAAGGTTCCGCTAAACCCACTACCTCTAGCACCAGGGTCTTGATCCCGTTCATAAAAAGTAGGTTTCTCACGACGACGTGGTTTGGCATCATTTGTTTGAGCGATCGCTTCTTCTCCTGCTGTTTCTACTGTTTCCGCTAAAACATGATTAGCATTTCCCAAATTTAGGAAACAACCCAAGCCGAGAACTGATAACCATAAGCAATGGTTGGTTTTAATTGAAATTTGCATAATTAATTTCTCCTCTTTAGAATCTAAATGTACTTCTAAGAACTCCCAGAAATATAGTATCATTATCGCTATTATGTTCGGGATTAGTAATAACAAATAAACCAGGAGTAATAGCAATATTATCGCTCACCTTAAACCGATAAAAAGCTTCAAAATGTAAAGAAGTATCCTCATCCTCACCACTGGGTAAACCACTACCATCAGCTAACTTTAAAGGTTGACCAAAAATCAGTCCTAATAAGTCCCCTTCACGACCAAATAGATCGGAAAATCCCAGGGCAACCGTATAAGTATAAGTATTGGCATAAGCATCACTCACCTTAGAATCAGTAAATGCGTATCCACCCCAAGCTGCAAAACTAATTGTACGATTAACTCGCCATTGGAATGTGGCACTAACCGCATTTGTCTGAGTTGGTTCATTAATAAAACCAGAAGCATCAGCATTAAAGCTACCTGTTAAAGTATCTAATCTACCATCCACAGAATAGGCATTAATATAAGCCAGACCAGTCAGAATATTACTTCTAGGTTTCATTAAAAGTTGAACCCCCAAAGCACTATGGTCAGAACCTGTAATTCCTCCTCCTTGATCCCGGACATCGCAACCTTGGCCACTACCAGGACAACTACTGTTTCTAGTACCATAAGCAAATTGGAGTCGCACTCTATCCAGAGCCAACCAGTCAAAACCAACACCAGCGTCCAAACTACCAATTTTAAATAAAGGGTTAGCTTGTCCAAAACGAGAAACAGCTCCCCTACCCGAATCAAAAAATGGAGAGTTGGCCGTTAATACACTACTCAAACTAAATCCCTGGGGAGCAAAAGTCAGAACCACGCGATCGTTAAAAACAGGAGTCCGATACTCCAATAAATCTAATTGAAACCTATTATCTGTATCTGTCTGAAAAGAATACAGGGCCATATCAGTTACTAATCCAGGGTTATCTGCTGTCCCAGCAAAACCACGGTTCGCGAAATTACCAGATACCATACCAATAGCCAAACGGTCTTTCCCAGAGAATGAGGAAACTATGCCCAATCTAGCTAAATAAGCTAAAATTGCCTGTTGGTCATCTCCATTTCCTGGTGGGTCTCCTCCTTCTGCTGCGGCCAGTCCAAAAATTATTTCTCCACCCATGACGCTAGTGGTAGAAAATTGATTTGCTTCTAGTGCTGTGGTTCTAGCTTCTAGGACATCGACTCGACCCCGCAAAGCAGCCATTTCTGCGGAAAATTCTTCTTGGAGTCTTTGTATTGTTGCTAAGTCTTCTCTAGTTGCCAGATCGCCAGAGGAAGCAATTATTTCTGTAATTCTGTCTAAGCAAGCGTTTAAACCAGCAGCAAATTCATAACGGGTCATGGCACGGTTGCCACGGTAACTGCTATCAGGGTATCCAGCGATACAACCATAACGTTCTACTAAAGATTGTAATGCTTGAAATGCCCAATCAGTAGGTTGTACATCTGAAAGCTGGGTGACAGATGTTACTTGACCTTGTTCTCGAATCAGCACATCTTCCTGTTCATAGTCAAATGTTTGAGCTATGGTTAAGGGTTTTTTTGGGGTTATTTCTGGGGATGCTTGGTCTAATTTTTCAGTTGTTTGAACAATATCTTTGGCTACAGCTATTGATGTACTCTGTAGCACCATTAGTAAACTGAAAAGTAGGAGTTTTATTTTCACGGACATACCTCACACATAAAGAAAACACATACTTTTTTATCTTGCACAGATAATAACTTGAGTTAGGTCAAAAGTGAAGATTAAATTTAAAAATTAAAGTTCGTAATTTTTAAGATGAAAAATTCAGTCTACAAAGCATTTCATAACCATTGCCATCACTAGGATATAGGAATTATGCAGTTTTTATATGATTCTTAACAATAGGGAACAGGGAACACTTATTCTCTAGATTGCCTCCATACCTATTGCCCATTCCCTCTATATGGTGCTTTTAGAAATTATGCAGTTTTTATATGATTCAGAACAATAGGTATGGAGGAAACACTTATTCTCTGGATTCCCTCTATATGGTGCTTTTAGAAATTATGCACTTTTTATATGATTCTTTTTAATTAAGTGCATAAGTAAAGTATATTTTGGGTAAATGAGCTACAAGCCTAAATAGTAAATTATTGTAGTGCGGGCATTTTGCCCGCGACAGGTATACCTCACGGCAACAGGAGTCACTGTAAAATTACAGCGCTTTTCTTTCTTGATGAACCACAACATCACCATAACCAAAATTCTGTAGGGACGTTTCGCTGCGCGACATGAAAAGCATTTTTGTTATGCAACCTCCCTACTGTGGTTTACCGACATGAAAACCGCTGTAATTGCATATTCTCTGGATTGCCCATTGCCCATTCCCTATTCCCAGATTATAAAGAAATGTTAACTCTTTTGACTTTAACCAACTTATTCAAGGTAGAATGAACCGCAAAATTATTGGTAATGTAGTAATTTTTGGTGATGAAAATCAAACATTATTTATCTCCTATACTTGTTGCCATAGGATTATTAGTAGTTAAAACTCCTGCCTATGCTCAGGGGATACCTGATGCCACCTTGCTGTCCTTCTGTACAAGAGTTACAGACAATTTCAAACGTGCTGTAGATGCTTATAGATTTAATATTAGTAATGGAGGTGTGAATATAACCATACCCTACGATTATGATTTAGGAATTAATGGGGATTATGGAACAATAGATACTGTAACTTTGAGAGAGCGAGAACTCGAAGAATATCTATATATAAATTGTGACCAAGAGCTGATAAATCATGGAAAAATAACAGTAACTCAGATAGAGTCTGACACTAATGTAAAAGTAGCTGACGTTTTAGCTGAAATACGGAGTTATCAGAATAAAAACTATGGCGTTAGAGAACCGGAAATAGAAACTGGCAAAGTTGAAAAAGCACAGAGAAACAATCAAAATCAATATCTGAGCCAGGCCGAGCCAGAAAAATCTAACCAATATAACATTTACAATAATTATGATTCAAACAGAGCTAAACTTGAGGCTGCAAAATTAGTAATAACTGAATGTAATTCTGCAACTTCAGCTCTGATCATTTTTCCTAGAGATGAAAAAATTTGTGTCCAGCCAATCGGACCATTAAAGGTAGGAAAACGCTATTACTTTAATCTAAATACTGGACAAATTGTGAAAATACGGCCTTGGTAAAAAGTATGCAAAATTATGCAATAGACCTTGGTAAAAATTATGTAATCTAAATCAGTGAAAAGACTGAGAAGTTGCATTAAAAAAAACACAACAAAATAGTTTTTTTATGGCAACTATATTTGATTTTACAACTTATTTTAGGTATACTTTTTATCAGTTATTTTTACATGACTAGGTTAAGGTAAATTGAAATTTAATCTAAATCAAAAAAACTAGGAGACGTCTTATGAAAACCAAATTCATAGTTCTATTTTTAGCCACAATTTTGGCAACTATTGGTTTGACAACTGCCACACAAAATCAAGTTAATGCCAATAGTATTTTTAGCTCTGAACTTTTCGATGATTTTGAAGAAGATGGAGCCAAACCATCTCAGAATCCTGCACCGAAACCTCAGCGTACTCCAAATAATGGAGGTGTGATACGAGTACCTGTTAGTAGTTCATCTCAGCCTCAGTCAGCTCCAAATAATGGAGGTGTGATACGAGTACCAGCTAGTAGTTCATCTCAACCTCAGTCAGCTCCAAATAATGGAGGTGTGATACGAGTACCAGCTAGTAGTTCATCTCAACCCACTCGGAATAATCAACCTGTAGCTCAACCAACCCAAAAGGCTGCTACTGGAACTACTCAAGCCAAAGTTGCTTGCGTTTCCCAGGGAAATGGTAATTATGCAACTGTTGTGCGGAAAGCTGAAGGCGAAACAGTCTTAATCAGTTGGAAGAATCGCAATCATGGCTCCGAATATACACCTGAAAAAAGATGCAACATGGTAACAGAGAAATTACAAAGCTTTATTTCTGCAAATGGTAACGACATAGGGAACCTATTATTAACAACAGGTTATGTTAAAGGTAGCCCTGTAATTTGTGTTGTTAACGAGGGTCCCCTTGGTTGTAACTCTACGAATCAATTATTAACTCTCAGCGGAGAAAATGCAGAAGATCCTGCTAAAACATTAGCTCAATTTTTAAACCTAGCTGAGGGCAACATTTCTGGTAATCCCATCCAAGAAAAAAAGGGTAAAACAGTTGTATCATTCAATACTGCTGTAGATAACTCCTTTGGCAAATCTGGCTCCATTTTAGAAGGTGGAGGTTTGAACATTGCTGCTTGCGATCCAACCAAGACTTCCTTAATTGTGTTTGAGAATAGTAAGGTATGTGTAGAAACCAAAGAACCATTAAAAGCAGGCAAACGCTATTACTTTAATTCTGCTACAGGTAAAATTCAAAGACAACCTATTTAGTTAAGTAGCTATTAGCTATTAGCTTAGATAGTTGTGCATTAGAAACAGTCCAGTAGCAGACCGAGACATCTAAAATAGTGCATTAGGGAACCGTAACCCCCCCCTCCCTATGCACTATTTGTGACGCTTTGTCGGTCTTATAGAGCAGTTAATTATTAATCTTCTAATCTAATTGGCTTTTTACAGCGCTTTTCTTTCTTGATGAACTACATCCCTATAACCAAAATCTTGTAGAGACCTTGCATAAGGGCGTCCCTACCAAAAATTAGTTGCAACTGGTGTACTATAAATTGACTATTCAAACTTATACTGCTATTTTATTCTTCTTCAATTCTATCAGTGGCAATATAGATATCAAAATACCTACAGCGTTAAAAGTACAAGAAAATAACCTCCTTCTTCCTTCTTCCTCTAGCAAAAACTTAGCTTTGCCTTGTCCATCTGTCCCAGATATTGCCAGAGAAATTACCGTCCGCATATTAACCAGTCAAGGAGGAGGATCGGGTGTAATTATTGCCAGACAAGGAGACAGATACACTGTTTTGACTAATCATCATGTTGTCATTGACAGTAGGGAAAATCAGTATACTGTCATCACTACTGATGGTCTTGAACATCCTGCTGAATGGTTGCAACCAACTGAGTATAGTGATTTAGATTTAGCTTTAGTTCAGTTTACCACCAGTAATATTTACCGAGTTGCAGAAATCGGAAATTCCAAAAATTTATCCGTAAATGATATCATTTATGCAACTGGTTTTCCTAGCTGGAATAGAACCAGTCCTAATGATATTGAGAATACCAGAGATTGGGGTTTAAGAGCTTATCGGTTTACAGAAGGTACAGTGGGAATGATTCTACCCAAGTCTTTACAACGTGGATATCAATTAGGCTATAGTAATAGCTTGGCAAATGGTATGAGTGGGGGTCCGGTTCTCGATCGCGATGGTCGTCTAGTTGGTATTAATGGTAAAAGTAAGTATCCTTTAGCTGGTATTCGAGCTTTTACATTCATTGATGGTACAAAACCATCAGTTGAACTATTCCAGCAAATGCAAACTTTAAGTTGGGGAATTCCTATTACCACAATTCAACGTTCTCTTTTTCCCAAAAAATTTAACCCAGTTCAAGAATAACAAAAAAACCAACAATGATTTTATTCAAGCAATTTTCTATAAGTGTTATCTGTTTCTTAACAGTCCTCAGAATTTCTATTCCCAGTGTATTAGCTTTAACAAAAGAACAAGTCGATGCGATCGCCTGGCAAGTATCTGTAATTTACGGACCTGGTTTAACGAAGGAACAAATTAAATCTATTGACAACGGAGATTACAGTGTAGTCAAGGGTTGGCAAAATGGTAGCGGCGTAATTATTGGTCGTCAGGGTGAAACTTACTATGTTCTTTCTGCACTGCACGTTGTCGCCGACTCCAGAGGTGGAACCTTTGCTCTAGCAACTCCAGATCGAGAAGTTCATGTTATTGATGATGAGAAAACTAAATCAAATATTATTCCCTTGGGAAAACCCCAGGGTATGGGAGAATCTATTGACGGACTTGATCTCGTTTTAATTAAGTTTAATAGTAAAGAAAAATATGAGGTCGCTCCCATTGCTATTTCAGAGAATTTACAAGCAGGTTCCCCTATTTATGTCAATGGCTGGCCAAACCCTGAAGATTTAAGTGATACAAAGCGCGAGCGTCGATTTGAGGAAGGTAAAGTTAGTTTTGTTGCCAAGTCTCCTTCATCAAATGGTGGATATAGTTTTCTTTATAGCAGTTGGACTGCTTCTGGAATGAGTGGTGGCGCTATCTTTAATTCTGAGGGTCAGGTAATAGGGATTCATGGTAGGGGGCGTGCTAGAGGTGATGTTTATTGTGTTAATTTTGAGTTTAGTCAGAATAATAGCTGCGGAATGCAGATATTTCACTTTCTGAGTCACAATGACGCAAAAACGATTAATTCTGCTTTGAATACTGCTATTCCAGTAGATCCGAAAATTGTCGAAAATGGCATAAAAGGAGAAAGTAAAACAGATAAAATTGATAATATTTATAAAACTTTTGCAGTCGAATTTGTGGACTCAGGAACGAGAAGAAAACCTTCTGGAGGTTGTGACTTTTTATTGATAGATGACTGTGAATAGACATCTTCCTAATACTGTTTTCACAAAGCTTGTAGGGGTTGACGATTAGACATCTCCAAAAATAAAAAATTAAATCAATTATCGCACAGAAATCATCTATTCTTTTCCCCGACTCCCGACTCCCTACTCCTGACTCCCTCTTTTCTGGAGATGTCTATTGACGATCTGGTTTCCTGTCGTCGATAGGAACGACAGTTAAACCGGATTTTATCAGGACTAAAGCCATGAACGCTATTATTAGGTTGTGTTTTCGGCGCTTGAGGCGACATGAAAAGCGTACTTCGTAACGCACCGACACACTATCTATAGTACCTTTGCATAAGTCCTGACCAATTTGAAAAAATAATGTTACAAATAGTTTCAAACTTTAGATGTCGAATAATTTGCTGAAGTTATTGAAGCATCAAAGTTTTGAGCTATAAAATCATAATCAGGACTTACGCATAATCGACGAGTTTTGGTCATTTGAGATTGCTATCCTGACGGACTGCAACCCATTCATGTCGCGACTCGAAACGCTGTCGCTGGCGCTGCGAGTCGCGCCATGACAGAAATGCGTTGTGTTGCGTAAGTCCTGATCAGGCATTAATTTTGAATGCATGAATTCTATTCCGTGAAACGGTAGAAAACACTCTACCAATAGAGTTCATGCTTCTCACAATGGATGAGGATGGTGAGGTACACTTAACACCTACTGCAGTTCAGCCTTCCTTTGCTGTAACATCCTGGAAGATTGTGTTAATAAAATTACTAAATAAAATTTTGTACCTCACGCGCCTCCAAAATTGCTATAAGTTTTATGAGTATTCAAACAATATTCAATCCACACCTGTTTAATTATATTTTCACCCGCTTCAGATAAGAAGAAATTGCGCCGCATCTCTTCTAGTCCTAATTCAATAAACTCAGCAAGTTCTTTTTCTGATAAAGGCCAAGGAGGACCATCAGGTAGAGAATTATAATCCCGTATTCGAGTAATCACTAACAGTGTACCACCATTTGCCACTAAAGGAGCAATACAATTGATAACTTGCGATCGCATCTCTATTGGTAAAGCTTGAATAGTCCGGGACTCTACCACCAAGTCAAATTTACGATACCATCCAGAATCTAATTCTAAAAGATCGGCAACTAAATAATTAACTGAAGAATCAGGAAATCTTTTTTGACACCAGGCGATCGCCTGAGTCGAAATATCAAAAGCTGTCACCTGAAAACCCAAATTTGCTAAAGCTTCTGCATCATCACCCAAACCACACCCGATGACTAAAGCGGTATGACCTTTTCCTTGCGGTTGAGAAATATCTAACCATTCTTGTAGATAAGGATGTGTGGTTAATCGCGCCCAAGGTATTTTTGTAGCATCGCCCTCCGCTTCAGAATACAAAATATCAAACCATGCAGTGGGATTGGTTTTTTGTGATTCGGTTGCTAACTTCTTTACTTTTTCTTGAATAGCTTCTGGTTGTTTTTCCAACATTATGCTTTTGTCTAATTTTTCAGTCTTAATTTTACTTCAGTGGAGCAAAAAAACTTATGTTAAGAAAAGCCACTAACTTTAACATTTCCACATATAATATTAGTGGTTTTGCGGAAATCTTGATAATAATAATTAACACTTTTATTCTGACTTCTAACTTACTGTAAGTACCCAATTTGTAACCTTTCCTACCTGACTCCTAGTAATAGCCTAGTCATTTGTTACAAATATTTACCAAATTAGTGCGATAAAAAACTTAAAAAATGTACTTTTAATCACCAGATTGGGTATTATATATGATAATATAACATACGAATAATTACGCACAATATAATATAAAGTTGAAAATTTGTCCCATGCTTCAAGTTAATTTACTCCCTGGTGCAATCAATGAGATTATGGCTTCTGTAGCCAACAGTTCTCTCCTTACCCAATCAGATCGTTATGGCCTCATGGCTGCTATATTAGATGAATCAATTACAGAAGAAGAACGCCGTTCTGTGGACAGGTTGTTACGTTCTGTACTTCGAGGCAGAATAAAAGTATTAAGCTGATTTTAGAGAATTTTGTAGTGTAAATTATTGGTCTTTTTCTGTAAGATAAACAACTGCCAGTTTAGGTACAACAGCCAAAATAATTAACTTCCTGATAGATAAAAATTGAATACTTGTTTATTTGTAGAAATTTAGATGCTTTCCTGATACAGTTCCATAATAAAAATAGGTTTGGTCAATCAACCTATGGAACCTAAATTGGAAAAATATAAAATTATTTTCAGTTAATACAAAGACTGATACACAAAATGAAATTAGACACAATTTATAGGGGTTAACTACTGTTAACCCCTATTGCATTTAATAGTTGAGTTGAGTTGGCTGAAAAAAACTTATGGTGGTTCGTGTGGTTCGTGTGGGGAGAGGAAAAGTAGGAAAAATTTATACCTTTGCGACTAATAACTGTCACGCAACAGACTTTTAATCTCGGTAACTATTGTAGAAAGAATAATTCTTCCTTCAAAAGTAGGAAAACAGGAGGTTTGGGTTGGGAATTAGTGATCGCTCAACTAATTGTTCATACTTAATAATGGTGATATCCTTGTTACCAGAATTGTTGGTAAAGGTTAAACTTTGCAGGTAAAACTACCGTTTTTGGGATTGATGCTTAATATTTTCTGCGTTCTAAGTGTATAAGCAAAATTAATCAGGACTTAAGCAACTGCAAGGTATTTTCGTCCGATACGACCGCAGGGAAGCAATCTCAAACCCCTATTTTTCGTACCTCATGCGCAAGTCCTATTAATTACATATTTTTTGGACTTCCTACTCTCCCTTCCCTACTCTCCCTTCCCTATTCCCTATTCCCTACTCTCCCTTCTCTATTCCCTACTCTCCCTTCCCTATTCCCTATTCCCTACTCTCCCTTCCCTATTCCCTGTTCCCTCTTTCAACTAAGAAATTAATTTTGCACGACTACTTATATAAAACGAATAAACCAACGCTCCTTAAAACTTACACCAGCAAATGCTTCATATTCTACCAAACTTCTCACATTTCCCAACCCATAAATACCAAAATCTTTAGTTGCAGTTTCCATTCCCAAAATCTGACGAAAACGAGACTCAGACACCTGATTTTGCACCCACCAATCTTTATGATCTTCCCAATGTACAACCCGTTTTTTACCAGTATTATAAAAATGCCAACAAACACTCAAATTAGGATGATAAATATCCCATCCTCTTGTCCAAGCTTTGGCAGCAAATAAAACCTCTTCTCCAGTAAAATAAATATCAGGATCGTAGGGTACTTCTTCAATAATTTTTCCCTCAGCAAAAATAAATCCAGCAGCAACAAAAGCTCCTGGTTGGGGAGTGCTGCATTTACTCAGATCGCCTACTCCTTTTAATGTTAAAGTACCAGCAGTTCCAAACTTACTTGCTTCTAACCGACTTGGTGTTTTCCCAACTAATTTTCTAGGAGGTGTGTAAGCAGGGGGATAGGTACTCAACAGCGGTTTGTCACTGGGGCAGATTTTCAGCATTTTAATGAGTTCCACATCCCACCCAGGCAAAAACCTGATATGAGCATCTATCTGTAGAGTATATCTTTCTTGTCGCCATAATTTTTGAACCAAAGACCTCGCCCAACCTACACCACAAGATTGAGAAGCTGTAACCGCAATAATTCGACAATTTTTTATATCCTTAAGTTGATTAATATAGTTCATTTCTTCATCTGTACCATACTGCCAACAAATACCAAAACTGAGAAGTTCAGGATGAGTAGCATGAGCGATCGCTTCTTTAACAGTAGGCACTAACTCTAAATCGCGATAGGCAACAATTTGAATAAAAATGCTATCCATAAAATATTTCTTGAGTAATGTATCTAAATTCTCAAATACTGCTGATCTTCACAAACATCCGTAAAATTATCAAGGCAGGGAGTAGGGAGTCGTTTCAGTTATCAGTTATCAGTTATCATTGAACCTCCAACTTTGAAATACTGAGTTATAGCAACTGCCTTAGCAGTTAGGACGTATCAAAAGCCTAAAACCTAGACAAAGCCAGATTTTTCCTTCTGCCTTCTGCTATAAATATTTTTTCATCCTCTGGTTCGGGGAGGCTTTATACCTCATTTTTTGGTAAGGAGTAGGGACGTTTCGCTGCGCGACATGAAACGCATTTTTGTTATGCAACGTCCCTAATAGCTTTTTGATTTTTCAGGAACCGTGCTTTCTAGACTGAAAATATGGTACTTTTTAGACTTAGAAAATGCTAAAAAATTTATCTGTAAAGGCTTTAAAATTTAATCAGCAAGCCCTAATTATTAATTATTAATTATCAATTATTCATCCTAATTTCCAGGCAAAATTTCTGGCAATCCTACCTTTTTTAATTCCACAAATTTACCCTGAAAATCTACAGCTTGCTCTTCTCCAACTCGCCTTGCTTCTGCCAACTCTCGACGAATTTCTGCTCGTTCCATTTTGTCAGAAATTCCACCTAATATATAGATAAATAATCTCATTGCTAAATTTCTACCAGCTACGGACATTCGCTTCCGATTAAAATCATATAAAACTCCATACCAAATTGAGTCAGGAAATTCTATTCCACTTAAACCACCATCTACATCATACTTATTTAATTTATCAAAAACCTCCTCTAAAGAAAAGCCTTTTTTATATATTAAATTTCCTATAGCTTCCGCAAAAGCAATTTGTCCGACGGGGCGAAATAAAACATGACCTTCTCCTGGTTTTGTCTCAAAACTAAATCTTCTTAATTCTGGAGTTTCAGTACCATTTTCTAATCTTGAATAACTAGGTAATTTAGCTAAATAATTCCAAAATTCCATAAATTCTTTCACCCCCTTTTCTAATTCTTCTTCTTCAGGACGCATGGGAATTAAACCTTTATCTGAGGGTTTCCAATAGGGATAATGAAGTTTTAAATATCTTTCGGACATTTCTTGTAATGCTTGCAGAGTTGTTAGAACGGTAGATTTAGCTGCTACGGTTGCACTATCCCAATTTACTCTGGGATTTCTATCATCTTTATCTTTTAAAATAGGATGATAAATTGCTATTTTTCTGGCGACAATAGCAAATCCATCATCCTCATTTAATAATGCTAATTGCCCTTTACTTAGTTTTACTGCGGTTAAATTTACATGAGCAAAAACTGACCTTACTCTTCGTCGCGCTTGTTCTCTTGTTTCGCCTTTTACTACTGCTGGAATAAATTCTATGCCTATTTGTTCGTATGCTAATTTTTGGATTTCTGGTAATTCAAGATGATTAATTTCGGTTAAATCATCAATAGTAATTGGTTCGCCTACTGGTTTCTTTTGTTTGTTGTATCTTGGTAATCTACCAGTTTTTATTAGTTCCATTAATCCTTGGATTCCCATCAGTCGATGTTGACCGTCTAAGGCGAATACTGCTACTTCTAAACGTAGGTCTAATAATCCTACTTTTCCTTCTGAATCTAATGGTAAAAAGTCAGTTGCGGATTTATTTGCTTCACCTTTTTTATTCCATTCTTCTGCTTTGGGATTATCTACCCAACTAGGGCTGATTACTGCTAATACTGCGGGAAATTTATGGGATTTTCTGGTTGCTAAATATAGGGTTAATGGAGTTTGACGAGACCAGTCTAGAGGTCGTTGTTGAATTTCGTCTATTGTTTCTCCATCTCGAATTATGTTGTCGGTTTCTATGTCAAATTTTTGCCGAAATAATGGTAGTTGGGAAGCAAAACGTACACGACTATCTAACCATTCTAATGTGACGGAACCGATGTAAGCTTCTGTGTTTCCCATCATGGTTTTTTGTACTAATAATCTATCGTCTTTACCTATATGTTTGTTTAAGAGAATGGCGATCGCTTCTCTTTCTCGATTATCATTTTCTAAAATTTCTTTTGCTATTTCTGATGTGGTTTTATTGGCGTTTTTCATGGCTGATTCTGGAAAATATTTTTAACGACTTTTGAAAATTAATAAATATATAAATTTTTGTTAACAAAAGTTTTTAAAAATTGTTTAGTTAGTATAATTGTTAATTGTAGGTTATTTTTTATCATATACTATTTATTATGTCAAGACTAAGTAATGAAAAATGAGGGATGAATATTGATATCTTTTTTTAGCATCAAAGTAATAAATATTGAGCAATCAATAGTATAAGCATTTAGCAGTCAGCTATTTATTTTAGTTTGAGAGAAAAAGCTTTATTAGTTGAAGTAAATTGAATTTTACTATCAAAGTATTTCCTGGGGAATGCGCTCGTATTCAGTATTTAGCTTTGAAACTTAATAACTTACTAAAGTTAGCTAATAGTCTTTTTCTTTCCTGCGGAATCTAGGCAAACATAAATTTTAATTGTCTTTAGAGAATAATTTATCCTTTCTGTTAATAACTCAAAGCTGTATTAACAGAGTTCCTCTGAAAGAAGCTAGGTAATTAATTTTATAATTTTCAAAAGGAGGAATCAGAATGGTTATGGTAAATTTAATTTTAGTAGTTATTTAAGATTAAATCTGGCATACATATTCAGTTAATCTGCTGATTTATGACAAATAAATAGTGAAATATAGATGTTTTGCCTAGTGTTATAAATGAGTAAAAATCAAGAATCAAACAGGGAAAAAAATTTAGCATACTACTGTCAACGTTTTAGCGAACTTAAGACAAATAAAGATAAAAAATTAGGTACTGCCAAACACAAACCTATTTTACTTTTATCTGTAATTGACTTAATTTCGGAAGGTTTAATTCAAAATAATCAGATAACTGTTTCAGAAGAATTGATTAATACTTTCAATAAAAATTGGAAAATACTATATTCTGGTTCTTATAAAAGTGGTTTGTACTATCCCTTTTATCATTTGCAGAATGACGGTTTTTGGAATGTAAAATTCAACTCTGACTTTGTTAATACTTTGCCAGTAAAGAAAAATTACAAAAGAACACCGACCAGAATCACTAAAGAAACTTAAAGAAGTAGTTGACTATGGCAGCTTTGATGTGGAATTATTTGAACTACTGGCAGATAAAAATTATAGAAAAGAATTAACAGATGTACTAATTGCAACTTGGTTCTCAGTCAACCAAAAAGATACTCAAAAACTCATTACAATTAATCAAAAATTTCATGGAAATGATAAGCAAGAAGAACAACAAAAACATCCTAAATTATATTTCAGAAAATCTGTACTAAGAGATGCTGTTTTTCGTAAAGCAGTTGTGCATAGCTATAACTATAAATGTGCTTTTTGTGGAATCAAAGTTACTATGTCAATTGAGCAAAATATTGTAGATGGAGCGCATATAAAACCATTTGCTAAATTTTATGACAATAGAATAGATAACGGCATATCACTTTGTAAAAATCATCATTGGGCATTCGATAAAGGTTTATTTACAATCTCTGATGATGATGATTATAAAATTATCGTTTCCAATAACTTTCAAGAAGAATCACCAAATTCTAAACCAATGAAAGAATTTGATGGTAATCGACTTTGGTTGCCTGGAGAAAAAAAATTTTTTCCTAGAATAGAAGCCTTAAAATGGCATCACAATAATGTATTTATATCATAATCATAGAAAATAAATTTGACTAATATTTGAGGATATTTATAAATATGAAAGGTATACAACAATCTTTATTTCCAAACAGAACCGCTGCCGAATTAGTAGAAGACATAAAAAAGTTAACTACAGAAATTCAAGAACTATATTGTTTAGATTCTATTCCCTGGGTTATTGGATATTCAGGCGGTAAAGATAGCACTGCAACATTGCAACTAATATGGAATGCTATAGCCGGACTTCCCGAAAAAAAACGAGCTAAAACTATTCACGTTATTACTACAGATACATTAGTAGAAAATCCTATCGTTTCGGCTTGGGTAACTAACTCTTTAAAGTTAATGGAAGAAGCTGCAAAAAATCAGAAACTACCCATAGAATGTCATTTATTACGACCAGAAGTTAAACAAACATACTGGGTAGGACTACTTGGTAAAGGATACCCAGCCCCACGCCATAGATTTCGCTGGTGTACTACCCGTTTAAAAATCGATCCTTCTAATCTTTTTATTCGTAATGTTGTCAGAAATAATGGAGAAACAATAGTTGTTTTAGGAACTCGTAAAGCCGAAAGTTCTAACCGTGCAGCAATAATGAATAAACGAGAAATTGGGAGAACTCGAAACCATTTGAGTCCTCATCCTAGTCTAATTAATTCTTTACTTTATACCCCTATTGAAGACTGGCGAACTGATGAAGTTTGGCTATATTTAATGCAGTGGGAAAATCCTTGGGGAAATAGTAATCAAGATTTACTAGCAATGTATCGAGGTGCAACGGAAGATAATGAATGTCCGTTAG
>NZ_JAYKGW010000251.1:0-10389 GCF_035285525.1 Okeania sp.
TATAGAGAAATAGTCGCAAAATTTCACGATTCATCTCCTCTGGTGGTGTGCTTCAGAAAATGTATTAACTCTTGCCTATAAAGAAATAGTCAGAAAATTTCACCATTCATCTCCTCTGGTGGAGTGCTTCAGAAAATGTATTTACTCTTGCCTATAGAGAAATAGTCAGAAAATTTCACTATTCATCTCCTCTGGTGGGGTGCTTCAGAAAATGTATTTACTCTTGCCTATAGAGAAATAGTATTGGATTGACACAACTAAAACTATGCAGAGCAATTTTTTCTAACAGATCATTTTAGCTGTGTCATTCCAGTAAAGTATTAATACCTCACTAAACTAGCCAAGATACCAACTAAACAACTTTTCCAGAACTAACTTCCGACTCCAAATTAAACAAAAGCTGTAAAGTTTCCATCGCATGACGCCTCGCCTCAATATCCTGTTGCGCCCTTAACTGAACCATTGGATCGTGCAAAATCTTATTCACAATACCCCTAGTCAAAGCCTCAATAACCTCTTGATTTTTTCCCGCAAATTCTGAACCCAACCGAGACAAAGCTTTCTCTAATTCCTGCTCCCTAATAGTCTCTATTTTTTCTCGTAAAGAATTAATAATCGGAACCGTTTCTAAACTCTTCCACCACACATCAAAAGCCTCTACTTCCTCCTCCAATAAAACCTCAGCCTCCATAGCCATTTGCCGACGACTTTCTTGATTTTGAGCTACAACTTCCTTTAAATCATCAACATTAAAACAACTAACATTTGATAACTCATTCACATCAGTAGCAATATTACGAGGAACAGAAATATCCACCAACATTATAGACTTTGAAGAATCTAAAATCACCTCTAACTTAGCCTTATCCAAAATCGGTTCAGTTGCACCAGTGCTAGTAAAAACTAAATCAGAATCAGCAATAATTCTATCCATTTCTGACAGAGAATAAACACTAATATCAGCACCCTTAAAACCATTAGCTAAATCCTGAGCGCGTCCGACAGAACGATTAATAATAGATATCTTACTTGCACCTTTAGCCAATAAATGTTGCACCAATAACTTTGACATTTTACCAGCACCAACAATAGCAACTTGATAATTAGATAAATCCTCCAACTTCATCTGAGCTAACTCCACCGCAGCCGAACTAATAGAAACAGCACCAGTACCAATACTCGTTTCCGTCCTTACCCTTTTTCCAGCAGTTACAGCTTGCTTAAATAAACGATTAAGAATCCGTCCAATACCCTTATATTGTTGTCCTAGTTTATGAGTTTGTTTAACCTGAGATAAAATTTGTCCTTCACCCAAAACTAAACTATCCAATCCAGCAGCAACCCGCATTAAGTGCATAATAGAATCTTCATGGAGAAGCATAAATAAATGAGGGCGAAGCTGATTTAAAGGTATTTTACTAGAATCAGAAAGAAACTGAGTTACTTCCCGAATACCAGGCTGCATTTCATTAGTAACTACATAAATTTCTAAACGATTACAGGTACTTAAAATACCTACTTCTTGAGTATAAGTTCCACTGCACAATTGAGTAATTGCATTTTGTATTTCTGTTTCTGGAATACTTAATTTTTCTCGAACTTCAACCGGAGCTGTTTTATGACTAAGTCCTATTACTGCGATATTCATATTAATTTTTAAAAGTGTTAAATTTTTGTTATTTGAAGAAAGAAGTTTATCAGCATTCAGTTATCAGCTATCAGCTAGCTTTCTGCGGAATGCTGTGCAAACCGAATGGGGTTGCATTCAGAAAATCTTATCTAAAACTTGAAAATTGTTTTCAATAAATATAAGTTTTAAAGTTGGCTTTGATAGTAAGATTCAATTTACCTCAATAAAGCCAAGCTTTTATCTCAAACAAAAATAAATAGCTGACTGCGGAATGCTTACATTACGATAAATTACTCAAAAAAAATTAGGCAGGCTTTATTAAATATTAGGCATCTAGTACAGGAATCAGTCAACAGTTAATATCTGTAATCTGTTTCTTAAAAAACCTCCACTATATTTTATTTTGTCAATTTATAGATGAATTCTAAAAGCTTATAGCTAGCTAAAGTTTTTGTACCTAAATATTAAACTTAAAACCCAACCCCAAACATTAACAATTCTTCAACCATCTGTATTGATTTTAGGAATTAATTATGACCAAACAATAATGTTTCAAGTCTTTATATTTCGAGGGGTGAAAACAAATCAAATTCAGTTTCTTTTAGAACTTACTGAATAATTAATAATTAGATAACTAGATAACTAGATAATTAGATAATTTAGGTTAAAAGTATAGCCTTTTAAGGAGAGGTAATTATCAATTATCCATTATCCATTAACGAAACAGAAACCAAGTTTATCCACGAAATTTCTTTATTTGAAAGAGAATAATTCAGGGAAATCAACCTGGTTTCTTGCTTAGTCAGCCTAAGTTTTGTCTATTTTAGTTGGTAAGCATTCAGCAGTCAGTTATCAGCTAGCCTCCTTTGGAGGAACTGCGTTAACAGCTTTTGAAGCAAATCTATAATTTCCAGCCATAAACATACATATGTTTGATAACTTTATTGCGCTTGAGCTGATTGCTGACTGCCAATAGCTGAATGCTTACTTTAGTTGTAATGTTTTGGATTGTCCAAACATATGTATAGTATCTACAAATCGAACAGTTTTTGACTGAGAAGAAATAATCAAACTTTGGGTGCGAGCGCCACCAGGGAAGAAACGTACACCTTCCATTAGAGTACCAGGAGTAATACCACAAGCTGCAAATAGAACAGTTTCTCCAGAAGCTAACTCCTCAGCATTGTAAACCTTGTCTGGTTCTTCAATACCCATCTCTTTGAGTCGCTTCATGTTATCTTCCTTGCTTTCTCCAATTAAACCAGTTTTAACAATAGCTGGATCATAAATCAGTTGTCCTTGGAAATGGCCTCCTAAAGCACGCATCGCTGCTGCCGAAATTACTCCTTCTGGAGCAGCACCAATACCCATCAGAGCATGAATGTTTGAACCTTCAAATGCACAGGAAACTGCTGCAGAAACGTCACCATCAGCAATTAGACGAACTCTAGCACCAGCTTGACGAATTTCATTAATTAAGTCTTTATGACGAGGACGATCCATTACTACAACCACTAATTCCTCAACAGCACGTTCCATGCAATCTGAAATAATTTTCAGGTTTTCAGTAGCAGATTTGTTTAAATCTACATGATTTTTAGCTACTGCTGGTGCAGCTAATTTTTTCATATAGACATCTGGGGCTGCCAATAAACCACCTTTCTCAGAAATAGCTAATACTGCCATAGAACCATTTTGACCATAAGCTACTAGGTTTGTACCTTCGCAAGGGTCAACTGCTATATCAATTTCGACTAGCTGTTCTATATCACAGACTTCTTTCGCATTAGGCTGAGTACAAATTCCTACTTGTTCTCCAATATAGAGCATAGGTGCTTCATCTCGCTCCCCTTCTCCAATCACGATGCGGCCTCTCATGTGAATTTTGTTCATCCGTTCCCGCATTGCTTCTACAGCTACTTCGTCTGCTGTATTTTTCTCACCTTTTCCCATCCAACGAGCAGAGGCGATCGCTGCTTGTTCTACTACTTCGATAATCTCTAAACCAATTACGTTATCCATGAATTTTTATTGTCCTGATTGTTAAGGAAAGCTTTTTTGTTTTACTTTCTCAGTGTTAAAGTCTATCAGAGGCGGGGATCAAGTTAGGAGTTTGTAGGGGGTTAGTTGATGTAAAGTTTTATTGAGATAGTCACAAGTCAGTATTCAGAAGTCAGGAGTCAAATAATTGATAATGGATAATTGATAATGGATAATTGATAATTAGGGTCTGCTCAAAAGTCTTGATAAGGATATGGGGTGATGGGGAGGTAGAGAGTAATTTTTTTGCCCAACCAACTATGTATGTGCCCAAAATACGCTCCTTTTTAAACCTTTTTGACCTAAAAGCTGACACTTTTTTCAGAATTAAATTTTCTAAAAGCTTTGTCTGTAAATGCTTTCAGGTTTCCATACCCAAGCCCTAATATAGGCATCCTCAAAGATAAAACAGGACTTACTCAGGCAAACTTAGAAACAAACCCAGAAACCCGGTTTTTGCTAGATGTTTATTGTGAAAAACAATAATTTACTGTAGAAACCGGGTTTCTTTGTGTAAGTCCTAATCAAAATTAAGCTCAAATTAGTAAATCTGGAAAGAAAAAACGTGAGTAGTAAAGTTATTGTGATTACTGATTCTCAGTTTCAAGCTGAAGTCCTTAAGTCAGAAAAACCTGTATTGGCTTATTTTTGGGCTAGTTGGTGTGGTCCATGTAAATTGGTGGCTCCTTCTATAGAAAAGGTGGCCAGTGAATATAGCGATCGCCTAAAAGTAGTCAAGATGGAGGTCGATCCTAATCCTGAAACTGTGAAGCAGTATCAGGTAGAAGGACTTCCTGCACTTAGACTGTTTAGGAATCAGGAATTATTGCTTTCCTATGAAGGAGGGATTACACAGAAAAAGTTAGTTGAGATGTTAGAACCTCATTTAATAATTAATAATGGATAATTAATAATTGATACTCCCTTCCTGTTAGAAGATTACCTAGCTAAATTTGACTATAAAATATATGCTTCAATAATCTAAATGATTATAATCTTGTGTCGGGAAGGGAGTAATTTCAGTTATCAGTTATCAGCCAATACGGTTCAGTTAAGGATTTTTTTGGCAGTTTTGTAGTCTGAAAAGCTTATAGAATAGTTCCATATCATAAAAGTTTTCGTTTTAACTGAACCGTATTGAGTTATTAGCAAAGCTTAAGCATAACCATCATATTTAGGGTTTGCTGAAAAAGTCTTTTGGCTAGGAGTAGGGCAGCAGGAAAGTAGGGGAGTAATTTTTTTTGCCCAACTTTTGCCCAAACAAAATAGTGACATACATGAGCATTAAGACCAGAAAACCAGGTACTTTTTCCAGACATAAAAAGGCTAAAAGATTTATATCTCAATGCTTTGATATTTGATCGGCAAACCCTAATTGGAGATAGTTTATAGTTTTCATTATTAATTATTAATTACTTAGATGCAATTATCAAAACGTTTAGAACCCCTCAGTTCTAATGTCTTTGCTGATATGGATATGGCTAAGGCGAGGGCAAAGGCAGCAGGACAAGATTTAATAGATTTGTCTTTGGGGTCTTCTGATTTACCAGCGCCTCCCCATGCTTTAGCAGCGATCGCTCAATCTCTACAAGATTCTGCTACTCATGGTTATTGTTTATTTTCTGGCACTCAAGCTTTTCGGCAAGCAGCAGCTCAGTGGTATAATAATAAATTTGGCATTTCTGTAGACTCGGAAACTGAGGTTTTAGCTTTAATTGGCTCCCAGGAAGGTACGGCTCATTTACCTTTAGCTGTTATGAATCCTGGGGATTTTGCTTTGTTACAAGATCCTGGTTATCCTTCTCATAGTGGTGGGGTGCATTTGGCAGGAGGTCAGATTTACCCAATGCCTTTATTAGCAGAAAATAACTTTTTACCCGTTTTGGCAGATATTCCTCAGTCTGTCTTAGCTCAAGCAAAAATGATGGTCTTGAGTTATCCTCATAATCCCACCACGGCGATCGCTCCTTTATCCTTTCTCCAAGAAACTGTCGCTTTTTGCCAAAAACATAATTTGGTCTTAGTTCACGATGCTCCTTATATAGATTTTATTTTCGATACATTTTCTGAAGCTCCCGGTAAACAGACTCTTGCCCCCTCGATTTTTCAAGCTGACCCAGAAAAAACTGTTTCTATAGAATTTTTTACTATGTCTAAATCTTATAGCATGGGAGGTTTCCGTATAGGTTATGCCATTGGTAATGCTCAATTAATTCAAGGTTTGCGACAGGTTAAAGCTTGTATAGACTTTAATCAGTATCGGGGAATTTTCAATGGAGCGATCGCTGCCTTAACTGGTCCCCAAGAGGTAGTCAGAGAAACAGTGGACATTTTTCGGCAACGGCGGGACATTTTTGTTAAAGCATTGGAAAATATTGGTTGGCCTGTACCTATGCCATCAGCCACCATGTATGTTTGGGCAAAGTTGCCAGAATTATGGGCAAATGATTCTGTGGGCTTTTGTGTGAATTTAGTGGAAAATACGGGGGTAGCAGTTGCCCCTGGAGTTGGTTTTGGTAAAGCGGGAGAAGGGTATGTGAGGTTTGCTTTAGTACATAAAGCAGAAATTTTGTCAAGAGCTGTGGAAAAAATTGCAGGATTTTTACAACTGTAGGGGCAGGTTTGACCTTAGTTATCAGTTATCAGTTTGGGGATAAATAATTGTGGTTTATAGAGGCAGGTTTCATCATTGACTTTGATGGTAATGGGGGGGGTGGGTTTATGAAATTTATGGTTGAGTATTTTATTTTCTAGATTAACCCACCCCTACAGGTGAATTATATTGTAGAGGCAGGTTTGCTCATTGACTTTAATAGTAATAATTGAGTGAAATAAACCTGCCCCAAATAAATCCATTGAAAAATTGTAGAGGCAGGTTTCATCATTAATTTGAATAGTAATAATTGAGTGAAATAAACCTGCCCCATTAATTTTGATGGTAATGGGGGGGTGGGTTTATGAGATTTATGGTTGAGTATTTTATTCTCTAGATTAACCCACCCCTACAAATCAAGTTAATTATTATTAATAAAATATAGAGGTAATTTTTTAATTAATCATTATTTCCGTGTAACTACATAAGTAATTATGACTATATTTTAAGAGGACTAAAACTTTACTGAAACTTCATATAAAACTATAGACATCTGATTAAAACCCGTTTATGATGTAGTTAAGCTAAAGAAAAGAAACTTAAACTAACTGGCAAATAATATCAAACCTAATATTAAGTGCATCCTTATATAAAAGAGTCAACAAGAATTATAAGTTTGAGTGATTTAAAACACACATAATATCTTATTGCTCTTCGGTAAATAAATTTAATAGAAAAATTTCCAATTCACCAGTCATTTATAAAGTTTTTCGGCCTAGCTAACTTTTATTAGACGTAAATCAAAATTAAGGAAAAAAATCATGACAGGATTAGTTAAGAAATTTTTAGCAAGCGCTTCTGTTATTGTTGGTATGAGTGCAGTTATTGGCGCTCCAGCAATGGCGGCTAAATTTACTGTTTCTGGGGATGACTATAATGTGTATGACAGTTATAACCGTTTTGGAAAAGCTCAAGAAGATACTACTTTCAAAGTATCTCAAAAACAGGTGAATAATTTTGGTGGCATAAATAAGGTCATAGATTACATTTTAGCAGGAGACAGCGGCACACCAGGTGCAAATATTGAATTAGGTCAATCAGAAGGTAATAATTCCATAGTTAAAATCAACTTTCAAACTGAAAGTGGTAAGAACGTTACAATCAGCAATGATATTAAATGGACTGAAGAGCTTTCTAGAAATTGGTTTTCTGGAATTTGGGAGCAGGTACAACAAGCAACAATAGAATCTAAGAAGGAGGCTTTTGCAGAATCCTATGCAATAAGATATGTGGAATCTACTAGCGATCCAAATTACAATGTCCGCAAGCAGCAAGGAAAACAAATTTTTGAGACTTCTTACAGAAAACTGTACGAGAATTATGAACAGGCATTGAGTAGTTTGATAGGGCTTTCATCCGATGATGCTTATGATAAGCTGGGTGGCTGGGTAGACGATATCCTCGCGATGGCTACTGACCCTAACATCTCCTACATATATGAAGATGCAGGGAGTCTTACAGTTGGTTTAGCAGGTCACTACAATTTAGCTGACCGAATAGCAGGAGGGCTAGCCGAAAAACGCGATTTATTAGCATTCTTGTTAGAAGGTGTTCAAGGTAGTGAGATCTTTGCATATAACATTGATGGAAAGACTGGTTATGGTTGGAGTAATTCTGCTACTTATTCTGGATTAAAGGAGAAAAGTGATGGTTTTTCCCATAGTGGTAATTATGAAGTTACCATCGATGTACCTGAGCCTTCTACTATATTAGGTCTAATTGCTATTGGTAGTTTAGTTGTTGCAACTAAGCGTAAGTCTGCAAAGTAAAATTTTTGAAAAGTAAAGTATAATTTTAGAAAACTATTAACTGAAACAGTTTTTCTATTTATTAATCAGTATGAAATTATGGAATAGGGAGTCAACTAGACTTCCTTATTTTTTTGTTTTGTTCTCTTGGTATATTTTATAGCAATGAGCGCTCAGGTATTTACAAAGCCCAGATCAAAGTACATTCTAGATAAGGTGTACAAAAAATAATGTGTAAATATTAAGTGCGCTCATTACTATAAGTCCTAAAAATAAAAAAACCTCTTATCTCAGAGGTTTTTTTGGCTAATGATATAGTTCAGATTTAACTTATTAAACAAGAAGAGATTTTTCTGAGGCAAAACGTTGATTAATCACCATAAACCTTACAATCACTTGTGATTTCCACATATTCTAAAGCTTTATAATAGTCGTCAGGATAACCATTTTTTAAACATATTGCTGCTTCTATAGCTGGGTCAGGATTACCCATTAAAAAAGTAGTTAATCTGCTTGCCGCTTGTTGGGGACTGTTAGCAACACATACTTTAGCAGAATCCGATAATGCCAGAGCAGCAGCAACTGGGTCTGTTATTTTACACCAAGACTTCTGTCCTTCTGATACTGATACTTCTTTAGGATCCTTCAATAAATCTACAACATCTGGTACATCCGGATATTCAAGTTTTAGTTCTTCGTATGTTGGAAATGAAGGTTCTGTAGTTTCTGGAAATACAGATTCTTCGTTTGATTCTTCTTTAGGGGTAAACATTCCGGCTCCAGCATTTGAGGTAAAGCCTAAATTCAAAACTAGGGTAGAAGCTATAGCTATTAGTAACTTTTTCATAGGTTTTTTTGTGGTTATTTTCAAAATTTAAGATTGACAAGTAAATTATTACCCATGGAAACCTATGGAATTAGGTTTACTCATTAACTTAATCTTTAAGATGATTCTTGGCAGTTTTAATTGCTGCAACTGGAAAATTATTTTAGTTAGTAGTCTAGTAATGTATTATAAGCACAAAAAAAGAGGAGCGTCAATTAGAGTAAGCACGGAATTATTTATGAAGTTATTTTAAAGTTTTAGAAATGGTAGGCAAATTAATAAGGCTATGATAAATTGTCGCTCTAAAATTAGTTTTTTGAGTGACTAAAAAAATATACTTTGGTATTGCCTCTAATTTTATTATAGGTACTGAAAATTATTGTTCTATAATAAATTTTTAGCTTGGCGATCGCTAACCAAACTTTATCTATTAGGTTAAAGTTAAAAACAGGATAAAATTATGGACAACTAAGCTATTAAATTTAAACTATGAAGGGAAGTAATATTAGTCCAGTACCAGCTTTAGCAGCTAAGTTTATGAAATTAGCTGGCATTATCATGGTACTTTTCACAATTATCAATTCTGTTTTACTATTCTTTCCTCCAAATCTTGGGGATGTAAGCTGGCAACTCAGTTTCACGAGACAGATAATTGAACAAGGTGTTTTACCAATTATAGGAATAGCTCTCATGTTTTGTGGTTATGCTTTTGAAGAGATTATTGGTATTGCTCCAGCACAAACAAAAGTAAGTTGGAATAGCTTAAAGTTCTGGATTTACTTACTATCTTTCTTTTTCGGGATTATGTTTTTGCTATTAATTCCTTTACACATTAACACTGAAGTAATGAGAAGTAATCAAAATGTTGAGAGGCTAAATGAGGAAGCTGTTATTGCTCAAAAACAATTAGAAGAACGTCTAGGTGAAAGACAAAGTTCACTGGATAGTTTACTGAAAAATAATCAGAAATTAGAAGAATATATTAGTAGGGAACAACTTAGTGAAGAGCAAATAGCTGAGTTAGAAAGGTTAAAAAATAATCCAGATGCTTTAAAAGTAAGAACAGAAGAAATTAGGAAGCAATTGATAAAGCAATTAGAGCAAAATACACAAAGAGCGCTACAAAATACGCAGCTTGCAGCAGTTAAGTCTACTGTGAGAATAGGTTTAACAAGTTTATTATTAGCAAGTTGTTATTTAACTATTGGTTGGAGTGGGTTTACGGGTAAACCGAGAAGAGTTCGCTAATTCAAAATAATTGTCGGGGCAGGTTTGGGTATTGATTTTGATATTGGTAATTAAGTTAACTAAACCTGTTGTTAATCTATAAATAAATATTGTGCAATTTAATTTAATTTTTTAGGAATTTTTGGTAATGGGGGGTGGGTTGATTTAGCTTATTTTTAAGTATCATAATTTTCTGGAGAAACCCACCCCTACGGATTAATTTTTATGGAATTTATGGTAATAGGGGATGAGTTGATTTAGCTTA
>NZ_JAYKGW010000252.1:0-32476 GCF_035285525.1 Okeania sp.
GAAGATATTAAAATTATTCTCAAAGATGGAGAAAAACTGAAATATGACCGCAAAGATTATCTAAAATTTCACCAGGAACTTTCATCAAAAGACCGAGAAATTACTATCTTATTTAAAGAGCAACCAATTTTTGATGTTTTGGTTCCCACAGGAGTTTTTAACCCCTATGGTGGTATAGCTGCTCAAGCTTTTATAAGCGGTGTTTTAAATCAAATAATTGATACCAAAGAAAAAAGGGTACTTGACTTGGGAACTGGTTGTGGAGTTATTGGCTTGTGCTGCATTCTTCAAGAAAGCACTAAAGTAATTTTTTCTGACTTGCATCCCAATATTATGCCGATCAAAAGTCATCCTCTATTTCGAGAACAAGATGAAGTCAAGGTACAAGATTTGTGTGCAGGAGAAACAGAGGAATCTTATGATTTAGTGATTATGCCTTTTCCTAGTCGTTCTGTTGATCATAAAATGGAAGCAGATTCTTATGAAATAGGAATATTGCGAAATGACGATCTAGTGTTTCGGGCGATTGAGCAAATCGGGAAGGTATTAGTACCTGGGGGAGAAATGGTATTTTTCTATCGAGTGTTTAATGATCAGTTTCCACTGTATCTGGAAGTGATGGCAAAGTTAGCAGCACATTTTGATTTGACTACTCTCAAGTTACTGTGGTATTCAGGGGAAGATAGCGGACATGGTTTGTTGCTTTCTGTGAAAAAAAATATGCATAATTAATAATTGATAATTATTTCTCCCTTTTAGACAGAGGATTGACGCTTAAGGAAAAAAAATTCTTTTTAGTCAATCCTCTTCTTTCTAATAAGAGGTAATTATTAATTCAGGACTTACGAAACGCTATTAGTAGAGTGTGTTACCGTCAGTATAAGAGACTGATACGCTATATATAGTACCTTTGCGGAAGTCCTGTAATTATTAAAATAGGATTGCTATAGTATTGTATAAATTTCAATTATATAGCAGTTTTTAATCTGATGGGGTAGCTCAATGATCCCCCTAAATCCCCCTTTTTAAGGGAGACTTTTAGAATGATACCGCTAAATCCCTCTTTTTAAGGGAAACTTCTAGTTCCCCCCTTTTCAAGGGTAGTTAGGGGGATATCCAAAACTGTACCTCACGCTTACTGGGAAATACTATATTAAGTATTAAAACTATGATAGATTTACAACTTCAAGCTCAACTGCAAAAGAGAAAAAATCCTTATGGAAGTAGTCGAGTCGATCATCCTTTTCAAACACATAACGATGCAGATAATGTTTTTAGTAAAGAATTTCATCGGATACAATCTACTCTTAAAGATATTAAGCAAGATATAAATCATCAAAGTAAAGGAGTTGTAGTTGTCGGAAAACCTGGATTTGGTAAAACTCACCTGATGATGCGATTAGCAAATAGTAGACTAAGAACTAATCGAGTATTATTTATTCGTCAACCTAATAATCCTGATGCTGTTATTTATCATATTTATAGTCGGATACTTGAATCTTTAATTAAGAGTATACCAAAAATTAATTACACTCAACTAGAATATTTAATTGCTAATAGTTGCGCCAATATTTTTCAAGAAATTATTGTGGAAAATCCTCACCTATATGTTAAAAAAACTAGCAAAAAAGATAGGGAGATATTGACAGAAGTCGAGAATGGAAACTATCTAAAATTACTAACTTATTTGTCATCAGATACTAAAGCTAGAAGAGAACTTTGGGAGCATATAGAAAATCGAGTTTATTTGTGGTGGGTGACAAATTATTCAAGGGCAGGGTATGGACCAGAAATATTAAAGGGAATTATCAAGTTTTGTGGATATAAATCTATAGATTATCGTTGCATTATTAGAGAATGGTTGGCAATGAATGAAGTACCTGCCAAATACTTGGATAAAGTTAGAATATCATCCTGGAGTCAAAGTATAAATCAAGAAGAAGTATCTCTAGAAGCATTAAAGATATTTGGGTATTTATCACTTTTAGATGAACCTTTAATTATTGTATTTGATCAGTTAGAAGGTTTGGGCAGGGAATACAATCAAAATCTTTTGTACAGTTTTGGAGAAGCTATCAAAGAAATTTTTACCCATGTGCCAAATAGTTTGATTATTTTCAATTTATTTCCTGATCGCTGGGAACAGTTGCAAGAGGAGTTTGATGATTCTATTATAGATAGAATTTCTCAATGTCAAGTATTTTTAGAAAAACCATCTGAAGAACAATTGAAAGCAATTCTGAATGAAAAATTAAAGTCTATTAATATTTCGATAGAACAAATTTTTACTCCTGAAGAAATTCAGATTATTTTAAATAGAAATTCTGTCCGGGGAATTATTAATTCTGCATCTGATTTCTATAATTATAAAATTCATAGCATCCCCTTACCTGAATATCTGAATTTAGAAACAAGCAATACAATAAATTCACAATCTAATTCCCATTTACAAAGTTTAAGTTCCGAGATTAAACAAATTAAAGAAGTTGTTCTCAAAATTGCGGAAAAACTGGATATTGAATCTAATATTGCCTCTAATTTAGAAACAAAAGTTGAGCAAAATGGTGAAACTTCTATTGTTGATAATTCTACTCAAAGTAATGGTGATCAAATGATTACTGATTATCTAAATCAGCAATATTCTGAACTAGAAGAAAACTATCATGAATCTCAAGTTATTACCAGTAGTGATGACCGAGGAAAATTAGAGAAAATATTTGCATCTTTGAAAACAATTAAACCAGATATTCAGTTAGATTCCTTGGGGTTAGATAATCAGAAAAAAATTCCCGATCATTTAGTTATCCAGATAGGAGATATCGGTTATGCTATCAGTTTTTTATACGATTCAGGAAACGCTTTTTGTGCGCGGATGAATAACTGGAATGAATTAGTGGTAAAAAATTCTCATCTCAACTTTTATATATATCGAGATGATAGAATTTATCAAGTTAGTGGTGAAAAAAGTTTGGCAGTATTAGATAAATTTAAACAGTTTAGTAATGCAGAATATATGGTTTTGAAAAAAGATGAGCGAATTGTTTTTGAATTGGTTTATCAAATGATTGTAGATATTCAAAATCAAGATTTAGAGGTGAAATTAGATGAAGCTTTATCAGTTGTTTTAACAAGATATTCACATCATTCGTTATTAAAAACAGCTCATAAGATTATAGGAAATATTCAGACTTAATCCTTGTAATAATTTACAGCAATTTCCGAGTTAGTGAGGTACAAAATTTTATTTAGTAATGAATGACCACCCTGGAGCCTTTATTCAATGGCCATTCGTTTCTGATCAGCAATTTAGAACCTTCTCTAAGTTGGAAAGATTTGTTGAGATTTTGTATAAGAGGAAACAGTCTATTACGAGTTTTGTACTAAATTAGCTATGTTAGTCTCATAGTAACTTTTGCCTGACAAATCTAATGGACTGTTTCATCTAGAATAGTGCATTAGATTTGCCGTTGTGGTCAGAGAAAGTTATCTAATGTAGAATCCGGATAATTATTATCCAAGTCATTGCCACTGGAACTCCGTGGAAGGAAACAATCTCCGTCCACCCCTGAGATTGCTTCCGCTTAGTCGATAGGGACAAGAGTTCAATCGGATTCTATGGAAGCGCCGATTTGCGATTGTACCATTTATTTTCGGTGTGTAAGTCTACTATTTCCTAATTTTATGATTAAAAATAAACATAATAAGTTATTAACTCAAATCAGCATCATAGCAGCAATAACTTTAATTTTTGCTATTATTATGCCATTAGTTTTACCAGGGTTTAGACTAAAACTATTAGGGCGTTTTCTATCTTTAGCAATTGTGGCTTTAGGTATAGATTTAATCTGGGGTTATACTGGTTTATTAAGTTTAGGGCATGGGATATTTTTTGCCCTAGGAGGTTATGCTTTTGCTATGCACCTCAAACTCCAATTGCCAGCAGGTCAATTACCAGAATTTTTTACTCTTTATGGTGTGGAAAAACTACCTCTATTTTGGCAACCTTTTCATTCATTTCCGGTGACAATTTTAGCAATTATAATTATTCCAGGTATAACTGCAGCAATTCTCGGTTATTTGGTATTTAAAAATCGGATTAAAGGAGTTTACTTTTCTATCCTTACTCAAGCAGCTTTACTGGTATTTTTTAACTTCTTCAACGGTCAACAAAAATTAATTAATGGTACAAATGGTTTAAAAACAGATACAGAAGAAATTTTCGGTATTTTAGCAGGTTCAGAACCAGCACAATTAATATTTTATGAAGTAACAATTGTTAGTCTTCTAGCAACTTATTTAATTTGTCGTTGGTTAACCAGTGGCAGATTTGGTCGTTTATTAATTGCCATTAGAGACGATGAAACGAGGGTAAGATTTTCTGGATATAATCCCACCGAATTTAAAGTTTTAGTATTTGCTATTTCTGGAGCGATCGCTGGAATTTCTGGAGCATTATATGGAGTTCAAAGTGGAATTGTGACTCCGAGTTATATGGAAGTAGCTTTTTCAATTGAAATGGTTATTTGGGTAGCTGTAGGAGGAAGAGGAACTTTAATTGGGGCAATTATTGCTACATTATTAGTTAATTTCGGACGTACTTTTTTGAGTGAACAATTTCCGGAAATTTGGTTATTCTTTCAAGGAGCATTATTCTTATTAGTTGTGACAGTATTGCCTAATGGAATTGTTGGTTGGTGGCAAGAATATGGTTGGGTGAAATTGCAATCTATTCTTGGTCTTTCTTATCCACTTATGACTTATCCTCATATAGAGAAAAATCCAGAATTTCAGCTAGAAAAAGAAAAAATAGAAAAGTCAAAATTAGGGAAAGGATTTAGGTAAGGATTCAGCAGTCAGCTATCAGCTATTTGTTTTGTTCAGCTAAAGTTAAATATTACAAAAAATCTAGGTTTTTTGCTGTTTGCCTAACATTCAGGAGTAAAAGCTGATATCTAATAGCTGAACGGTTACAAATTAGGTTCAGATGAGGTAAAAAACAATTGGTAGAAAAAATTTTAGAAATTCAAAACTTAACGGTGAGCTTTGATGATTTTAAAGCTTTGAATAACCTCAATTTTTCGATGGATATTGGTGAATTACGAGTAATTATTGGTCCTAATGGAGCTGGAAAAACTACTTTTTTAGATGTTATTACTGGGAAAGTTCAACCAACAACCGGAAAAGTTTTATTTAAAGGTAAAAGTTTAACTAAAATGCCCGAAAATAAAATCGCTTCTATCGGGATTGGGCGTAAATTTCAAACACCGAGAGTATATCTGAATCTAACTGTTAGAGAAAATTTAGATTTAATTATTAATCGCCATAAAGGAATAATTCCTACTTTATTTCGCAAAGTTCCTGTAGCAGAAGTTAGAAGTGTCGCTGGTTTATTGGAAATTATAGGTTTAATTGGAAAAGCAAATATTAAAGCTGCTTTTTTATCTCATGGTGAAAAACAACGTTTAGAAATAGGAATGTTAGTTGCTCAATCTCCAGACTTATTGTTAATAGATGAACCTGTAGCTGGTTTAACTGATGAAGAAACAGAAAATATTGGTTCTATTCTATTAAATTTAGCTGCTAGTCATTCAGTTATTGTGATTGAACATGACATGGAATTTGTTCGTCAAATCGCTAAAAAAGTAACTGTTTTACATCAGGGTTCTGTACTTTGTGAAGGAACTATGGATGAGGTGCAAAATGACCCTAGAGTTATAGAAGTTTATTTAGGAATCAGTGATTAAATAAGGAAGAAGGAGGAAGGAAGAAGGAGTAAATTTTTAAAAAAAGGGGAAAAATCAATTGATATATTTCCCAGAATTAGTTATAGTTAAGGTTTGTCTTGTACTGTTTTCTCTATCTCCTAAGATAACTAATCAGTGAATAATTAATAATTAATAATTGAAGATTTTTTTTTAATATTTACCAACTTCCATTTACGGGAAGAAGCCGGGTTTCTGGATTAGTAAATATTTCCTTTTTCTCCCTAATCCTTATTATAATAACTATGAATTTTAATATGCAAAATCAAACTGATAAGAATCAAATTAATCATAACACTCTACAAATATCTAATCTAGATGTATTTTATGGAGAAAGTCATATTCTCAGGGATGTCGATTTAAGTGTAAAACGAGGCGAAATGGTATGTTTAATTGGTAGAAATGGAGTCGGTAAAACCACATTATTAAAAACAATAATGGGATTACTAAAACCACGGAAAGGAACAATTAATTTATGGGATAAACCCATCTTTAATCTGACAACAGACCAACGGGCTCGTTTAGGTATCGGTTATGTTCCCCAAGGTAGAGAAATTATCCCCAGATTGACAGTAAAAGAAAATTTATTGCTGGGTTTAGAAGCCAGAAAAGAAGGTGGAGAAAATAGGGAAATACCTGAAGAAATCTTCGAGTTATTTCCAGTTCTAAAAACAATGTTATTTAGAATGGGAGGAAACTTAAGCGGAGGTCAACAACAACAACTAGCGATCGCTCGTGCTTTGATGGGTAAACCAAACTTACTTTTATTAGATGAACCAACGGAAGGGATTCAACCTTCGATTATTTTAGAGATAGAAACTGCAGTTAGAAATATTATTGAAAGTAGAAGTATTTCTGTGCTTTTAGTCGAACAACATCTTCATTTTGTACGGAAAGCAGACCGATATTATGCCATGCAAAAAGGAGGAATTGTGGCATCAGGAAATACCACAGATCTAACTCAAGAAATAATTCAAAAATTCTTAGCCGTTTAGGGAGTGCGAAGTAGAAAAAAATCCTGCTTTTTATTTGATTTTACCTCCATGCAAAAATTCAGATATTTCCTAACTCAAAAAATCAAGTTTATGTATTAGCTCAATATTATAAATATAGCAATTATAAATATGGTGTAATATTTATCGCAGGGGTTTGGTCTCCAAACCCCTACAGTTTTTTTCGCAAATCATTTAAGATTTCAATAATGACTAGGAGGAAAAAAATGACGATTATTTTACCTAGAGAAAAAAAGACAATTTCTATTCCCCCCCCCTAGAAAATGGAGATAACCTTACCTCCTTAGAATTTGAGCGACGCTACAACGCAATGCCACATCTAAAAAAAGTCCAACTTATTGAAGGAAAAGTTTATATGGCCTCACCATTGAGATTTGAACCCCATGCCGAACCTCATGCTAATATAATAATTTGGTTAGGAAATTACAAAATTGCCACTTCTGGGGTCAGACTGGGAGATAATCCTACTGTCAGACTAGACCTGGACAATGAACCTCAACCAGATGTAGGCTTAATTTATAGATAGTCAATTTGGGGGGGGCAGTCTCGTCTGAGGGATGATGGGTATATTGAGGGAGCGCCCGAACTTGTAGTCGAAATAGCAGCTAGTACCACAACTATTGATTTGAATGAGAAAAAAAGAGCTTATCGCCGGAATGGGGTCAAAGAATATATTGTCTGGCAAGTGATTGATAATAAGTTTGACTGGTTTGTACTAGAGGGCGGAGATTGTACCACACTAACTGCCAATAATGACATAATTCAAAGTCGAATATTTCCAGGATTATGGTTATCCGTCTCGGCACTTTTAGCAGGAGATATGGCAGAAGTTCTCAAAACTCTACAAACTGGGTTAGCTTCTCCAGAACATCAGACTTTTCCAGAAAAACTGAGTAATAAATCTTGAGTCATCAACTTTAACTTCTGACTTATGAATTTTGACTTTTGACATATCTAATTTTGTGCATGAGGGCGGGTTTATAGCAGAAGGAAGAAGGAAGAAGGAAGAAGGAAGAAGGAAGAAGGAAGAAGAAAGAAGGAAGAAGAAAGAAGAAAGAAGAAAGAAGAAAGAAGAAAGAAGAAAGAATCTGGCGTTGTCTGAGTTTTCAGCTTTTGAACTGTCCTAACCTTTGCTTTGACTGCTGTATCTAAATCTTAGGGTAAGCATAAACATTTCTTATCAAACCCGCCCCTACTGTTGGATGATTTAAGGTATGCCAATCCCCTACTCCCTACTCCCTACTTCCTACTCCCTACTCCCTATTCTGCAGCAAAAGAGACTATAATCTACTAAAAATAATAATATATAAGATTTGGAGGAGAGTCTTGGTGACTAAAATCCATTTATTCAATGTCATATCTCAACCTATGTGGCAACAAAAAGAAAATCAAATTAACAGTAGTAAATGGTATTCTAAGTTGCTTCAACGTTTTACAGTAACCGTAACTTTGCTCACCTTAACTATTGGATGTATACCAATTCAAAAATCTCAAAGTAAAATACCTTCCACCTTAGAAACAAATTCTATCTCAAATAAGAATTGTAGTTTAACTCCAAGCAAAGAAAATAACTCCCAAATTTTTCTCATTTCTCAAAATTCTAACTCTACTCAATGTGCTTCTATCGATCCTTTTAGTCAAGCAGTGAGGTTTGCCACCACAGCAGCAAACTTAACTCAATCTGCTAAAACTAAACAAGATTGGGATCAAGTAGCACAACAGTGGGTACAGGCAGTAGCTTGGATGCAAGCAGTACCACCAGAGAACCCTAGACGTACTTTTGCTGAGAGAAAAGTGGCTGAGTATATGAAAAATTTAGCTTATGCTCAACAAAAAGCTGCATCTGCTTCCTCTCAGTTTAATCCAGTTTCTTTCAATAATGATATTCTGGATGCTCAGTTAAAACTTTATCTGTCTTACGTTGCCATTGTCGGTGTACCAGACGTTCTGATTGTGGGAAGTTCCCGTGCTATATCTGGAGTTGACCCCCAAAAACTACAACAATATTTAATAGCGAAAGGTTATCCTCGGTTAAATATGTTTAATTTTGGTATCAATGGCGCTACTGCTCAAGTAGTTGACTTTCAACTGCGACAACTTTTGAGCTATGAGCAACTGCCAAAATTAATTATTTGGGCAGATGGAGTGCGAGCTTTTAATAGTGGGAGAGCTGATCGAACTTATAATTCTATTGTTGCTTCTGAAGGAAAAAGACTACTACTTTCCGGTGTTCGCCCCCAGTTACCTCGCGCTCAATCTAATTTTGCCTCTGTCTGTTATCAGTTTCCTCAACCTTATAATTATAATGTATTTGCACCCAATCTGGATTTTACCTGGGAGACATCGGTGGAGAAGAAAATGAAGGTTGACTATAGCAATATTAAACCAACTAACAATACAAAATATTCCTATAAGCAAACTTTTGCAAATTCAACTTCATATCCTCAATACTCAACTCAACTTGTAGAAGAAGTAGCGATCGCCAATATTGAGAATAATATCGAAGCTAATGGTTTCCTGCCAATGGATGGAATATTTAATCCTGCTTCCTATTATCAACAACGACCTTATGTTGCAGGTCTTTACGATGGTGACTATGCTAATTTTTATCTTGGAGGTATTCAAGCAACCGCTTTCAATGCAGTTGTGAATTTTACCAAATCTCGAAATATTCCCTTAGTTTTTGTTAATTTACCTCTATCTGATAGTTACTTAGACTCTCTACGTTGGTCTGCTGAACAAGAATTTGAACCCTGGATGCAACGTCAAGCGAGGGAAAAAGGCTTTATATTCCTGAATATAAATTTATATCAACCTGAACTCGCCCGAAACCAATACTTTTTTGATCCTAGTCATATAAACCGTTATGGTGCTGACGCTGTATCTCGTTATATTGCTGCTCGTGATTCCATTCCTTGGCCACGGTGATTCAGTTATCAGGTATGGCGCTAGACAATAGGAAACAGGCAATAGATAATAAAGTAGATAAAAAAACTGATTTCTCGGGAACTGTAACTCTTACCTTTTCCCAGTTAAGTGTTCCCTAAAAGTAGTAAGATTTTTATACATAAATAAAATAGGACTGCTATAATTATGACTCAATCAGATGATAGTGGAAAAATTGAACAGATTGTCAATACAGTAATAGGGGTAAAAACTGAAGATACAAATCAATTTTTAAACAGAGAAATAGTTGCAACTAAACAGCTAGATTTACAAGCTCTGGCAATTTATAAATTAGGAACTATCCTGCAAATAGGAATAATTATTCTCGCTTTCTGGGGAATGGAAAAATTAGTAATTTTAGTTAATAATTACTCCTCTTTTCCCAATTGGTTAAGCACAGTATTTGCCGGACTATTTTTCGCATTATTGAGTATTCGTTCCCGAATTTTTTCGACCTTAGACAATACCCGTACTACCAAAACTTATAATAGTATTGTCAGACCAAAATGGGCACCACCACCTTTAGCTTTTCCCATAGTTTGGATGACAATAGCAGTTTTACGAGTTATCTCTTCTCTATTAATTTGGCAGCAGATGAATCAACAATTTTTAGTATTTCCTTTAATTGCTTTTGCCATACATCTTGCCGTAGGAGATACTTGGAATACTATTTTTACTGTAGAACGTAGATTAGGTGCTGCTGTTCCTGTTGTTATTTTCGGTCCTTGGTTATCTGCTTTAATAGTTACGATATTTTACTGGCAAATTAATCCTATAGCTGGAATAATTTTAGCACCTTCTTGTGTATGGTTAACTGTAGCTGTTGTATTAGTAATTAGGATTTGGCAATTGAATGGTAAAGAACCATTATATCCACTAAAATTAACAGATAACTAAAATAATGAATAATTCAACAATCTTGATTAAAAGCTTCCCCTTTTAATCAGTTATAGCGCTAGGGAATAGGAAACATAAGACATCCTACTGAACTGTTTCACCTAAAATAGTGCATGGCGTAGGGGCGGTTTTTTTCCAGAATTTTCATGCTGATTCTAAGATTTATAGGACTAAAGCCATGAACCTTACTGGTAGGGTGTATTTTGCGTTCCGCAAAGCTCCGCTTTATATGTCGGCTCAAGCGCCGAAACGCTACGCGACATGTAAAGCGTATCTCGTAACACACCAAGACGCTATATATAGTGCCTTTGCGTAAGTCCTGATTTATACAAACCCGCCCCTAAGAATGTAGCTAAAATCATTGGGGGCGGGTTTTAATTTCTAGATAAGAACGTACAAGGAGCATTTTTAGATCAATTTCATAGGCAAAGTGGAGAGGAGCGAAAGACTAAAGAATGGAATGGTGAAGGTATCAAAATTGCGACTTCAATTGTCGGGACTCTGAAGAAGGACAGTGATACAGATAAATATTGGATATTAGAAGCAGCTATTCCTTTTGACAATTTTGCTCAGGTCGCTAAAAATATACCACCAAAACCAAAAGAAATTTGGCATCTCAATCTTAACCGTCTTGGTGGTCAAACAAATTTACAATATAGTCAATGGTCTCCGAGTCAAACTCCTAAACCTCAATTTCATGCACCCCAAGATTTTGGTCGTGTAACATTTTCAGCAACAGAAAGTCCGTTTTGGAAAAGATAATCAGAATAATGTATAATTCCAAAAAAAGCTCTCATATAAAATCCAGATAATTACTAGAGCTAAGTCATTGCGACTGGAAGGGAGTGGAAATTTTTGCTGCGCATTTATGTCGCGCAGCATGTAGAGCATGTAGTGCATTGTTTCATCTAAAATGATGCATGGGGTAGAGGCGGGTTTATGCAGAAATTTTTATACTACTCTAAGATTTATACAAACCCGCCCCTGATATACAATCCGGTTATTAGTATATGTTCATAATTCCCTCTACACTTCTATCTCCGTGTCTGCGCGTCTCCCTACTATACAATAACTACTCAACCGGATTCTATATGAGACGGTTGCTTATATCACTGGGGGCGGATTTGTCTAATTTCTAGACAAAAGTCGTTGTAGGGACGTTGCATGCAACATCCCTACAGTGAAACCCGCCCCTACGGTATCTTCCTAATGCACATTTTTAGATGAAACAGTCCAGTAGGGTGGGTAACGCTAGCGTTACCCACCCTACCAATTTTGCCTAATTCCTGTTCATAACAAGGGCAAAAGCAGTAAATTAAGCAAGAATATTTTTCATTTCTACTTTGAAAATATTTTCAATAGTTTTCCCACTGGTTTTTTCATCCCACTGAAGACTATCAAGAAAAGTTTCTGCTGAATGAGTTTCGACAACATCAACACCCCATTCTCCTGGTTGGAGAGTATCAGGAGAATCACTTAATGGAGGAGTTTTTTTCAAACCTCCTAAAATCAATACATCAACAATTAAATCTTTATCATTTTTTTGAGTTATCCGTTTTTCTCTTAATGCTTCAGCGCATTTTTCACCAACTTGAGGTGGAGAAAAAACTTCAGTTTCAAATAATATTTCTACCATCCAATGAGGATGATTTAATTGGCGACATTTTAGCTGTGGATATTTGCTTAAACCATCAATAAATACTTGAGCAAATTCAGCTCGATTTAATTCAGGGAATGTATTTTCTGAAAGTTCAAAATTGTGAGAAAGTAACATTCGTCTAGTTTTAGATTCAGTCATTTTTTTATTTTTATTTATCCTTCGGGTAATAAATGTTAAATCATAACCTTAAATACTACCAGACGATAATAGAGTAGATGCCAGGTATATGAAGTACAGATATTCGGAATTAAATGGGGCTTGCGTATGGAAATCTAAAAGCTTTTACAGAATAGATCTTTTAGCATTTTTAGGTATCGAAACAGTACCTGCTTTTCAGCTCAACCATGCTCCTCAAGTTACAATTTTCAGCATATCGTTGGGCAAAAAAATTACTTTCTTGCTCCTCTACTCCCCTACTCAAGCGCTCCCGTAAGGACGTTGCATCAGCAAAAATGCGTTTTCCGTTCCGGAATGCTCCGCAAACATGTTGCGCAGCAAAACGTCCCTACCCTTAAAAAAGACTGAAGAAGCGCAAACCCCAAATGTTTTTAGTGCAGTGCGGAAAGCCAGTATGGGGGTGTACCTCACGCCAACTGGAATCCGCTGTATAAATAAAAAAGGGCTAACGATGAGACTCCCACCCTTTTTGTTATACTAAATTTTGTTAAACTTGGTTATATACATATCAATAAACCTATTGACATATACATAAACTATAAAAGGGCGAACGATGGGACTCGAACCCACGAATGGTGGAACCACAAACCACTGCCTTAACCACTTGGCGACGCTCGCCGTAAGAATTTTTCTTACAGTTTGTTAATATAGCACTACTAAATTATATTTGTCAACCCCTTTCCTAAAAATCTAAAATCTAAAGCAAATTACTCAATGAGTTATTGCATTAATCCTCAATGTACCAACCCCGAAAACCCAGACACTGCAACCTATTGCCATTATTGTCACTCTCCCCTAATTCTTCAGGGACAATATCGTATTCTGAAAAAAGTTGGTCAGGGAAGCTTTGGCCAAACATTTTTGGCTGTAGATGAACAACATCCTCTGAAGCTCCCGTGCATTCTTAAGCAAATATCATTTCCCACTCTTGACCCCGAAAACTATCAAACAACAGCTAGATTATTTCGACGGGAGGTAATGCGGTTAGGACAGTTGGGCAAACATCCACAAATTCCTCTACTTTTAGCTCACTTTCAATACAATCAAAATTTGTATTTAGTACAAGAATATATTCAAGGTCTGACATTAAAGCAAGAATTACAACAAAGTCTCTTCAACGAAGAAAAAATATGGCAACTTTTACGAGAGTTACTGCCAGTACTAGAGTTTATTCATCAACATCAAATTATCCACCGAGATATTAAACCAGAAAATATTATTCGTCGAAATTTTCCACCTATTAATTACCAAAAACCACCCTACTTACCAGGAGAAAATCAACTGAAAAAATTAGGAAAAATAGGAGAACTTGTATTAATTGATTTTGGTGTAGCGAAGTTGCTAACGGGTACTGCTTTAATAAAAACTGGTACAATTATTGGTAGTCCCGAATATATGGCTCCAGAACAAACCAGGGGTAAAGCACTGCCAGCAAGTGACTTATTTAGTTTGGGTGTAACTTGTATTCATTTACTGACAGATGTTGCACCTTGGGATATGTTCGATGTTATCAATGACTGCTGGAGATGGCGAGATTTTTTGCCGAATGGGAGTAGGGTGAGTCAAAGTCTCGGCAGTATATTGGATAAATTGTTGCAAAATTCTGTCAGTCAACGGTATCAGACAGCAGCACAAGCTTTATCAGCGTTGGAGTCTCCCTCGAATATTGTCAGGCAACCTGTAGAAAATCTTGAGTCTTTAGGGTTGGTAAATCAAAAATTACCATTGTTGCCATCGGTGCGGAGTTTGGTGGGGAGGTTTGTTCCAAAAATTATGACACTGGACGAAAATGAGTTAATTTCCGCAGTGGGAGTAGAGTATGGGAAGTTGCAGTATTTGTTGGCAGTGCAAAAGTGGCAGGAAGCAGATAGGGAAACTTGGGGAGTTTTATGTGATGCTTTGAGGAAGAGGAGGAAAAGTTATTTGTTTCCGTATGATATTGATAATTTGCCTTGTGAAGATTTACTGACTATCGATCGCCTCTGGGTAAAATATAGCCAAGGAAAATTTGGCTTTAGTGTGCAAAAACAGATTTATGAAAGTGTGAATGAAGATTATGGAAAATTTTGTAGTCGGGTTGGTTGGTTGAGTTATAATTTGCATTTTCGCGATCGCGGATTTAAGTTTAGAAGTTGGGCAGCAGTTGGTCATTTACCTTCAAGAATTTGGGTAGGTGGTGATAAATGGTGGATTCATCTAGAGGTGATGGGGAAAAAGTTAGATAAGTGTTTTTTTGTATAGAAGCCATTTGCTATCTTTGCACGCGGTGCGACTCTTTGGCAAAGGAGTCAGGAATTAATATTCAATCCGGTAGTATCGGTAGAATTCATTTCCTGTAGGGATTTGGTCTCTAAACTCTCTACAAACTAGGAGTTTTCCCTCTTTTCTTATGGTAGAACCTTATGAAGTACATGGTAATATCAAATCCGGTAGCATTGGTATAATTCAGGATTAGGGAAGAATAGTCTATATTGTAGGGGCGAACAGCCGTTCGCCCCTACTGACAAGAGAAATAAACAGGACTTACGCTTTGCGTAAGTCCTGTTTATGAAATCATCTGTGACAAAAAACTGTAGGGGTTTGGTTTCCAAACACAAGCGCCAAGGGGTTTGGAGACCAAACCCAGTTAGATAAAATCTCACAACCTATTTAGGATTGCTATATCACCTGATCTATGACAACTATATTTACAGGAAGTCAATTTATCTTTCCTTCTTCCTTCTTACTTCTTCCTTATTTTGATGAACTAGCATCTTTTAACTCCCCAGGACTTATAGACAATGTTTGAGTTTCTGTACCACGTTTAACCTTAAACTGTAGAGGTTTACCAATTTGACTTTTCTGAACTATATCCTGTAATTCTTCAGCAGTAGTAATCTTTTTACCATCAATTTCTGTAATTACGTCTCCACGTCGTAAACCGCTTTTAGCTGCTGGGCTATTAGGAATTATCTGGGCGATTAAAACACCTTCAGTTTCAGGTAACTGTATTAACGCATTGGGATTTTCATTGAATTTTTGAATAATTTCAGGAGTCAAAGTCATCATCCGGACTCCAATGTAAGGATGAGGTATACTTTCTCCTTTCACTAACTTTTCTTGAATCACCTTTGCTTGATTTATAGGTATAGCAAATCCTATACCTTGCCCATCAGCACGAATAGCTGTATTAATACCAATTACCTCTCCCTCAGAGTTTAACAACGGACCTCCAGAGTTACCAGGATTAATAGCAGCATCAGTTTGAATAAAATCAAGACGTTTATCAGGAATACCAACTGCCGAACTGGGGCGATCTAGGGAACTGACAATACCCAAAGTGACTGTATTATCTAATCCCAAAGGATTTCCCACAGCGATCGCCCAATCTCCTACTTTTACCTGTTCAGAACTTCCTAAAGGTGCAACAGGCAAATTTTCTCCGTTAATTTTAATTACTGCCAAGTCAGAAGGTTCATCAAGACCTCTAACTTCTCCTTCAAAGCTACGTCCATCTTTAAGTTTAACTGTAACCGTATCAGCACCTTTAACCACATGAGCATTTGTCAAAATAATACCACTGCCATCAATAATAAAACCTGAACCTTGCCCCCGTTGTTGATACTCCTTGGGAAACTGAGGAAAACTATCATTTCCAAAAAAGCGACGGAAGAATGGATCATTAAAAAAACTAGGTACATTACGAGCTACGGTACGTTCTGTATCTATACGCACAACAGCAGGTCCGACTTTCTCAACTGCAGTAGCGACAAAATTATCGGCTTTCACAGGTACTTTTGCTATTGCAGGAGTGTTTGTATTTACCACTAGCTGAGGTTGAGGGTTGTTTTGGGTAGTTTGTTTGCTTTCTGTAGGGAGAAATACCCTGGGGAAAGTGCGTATCACAGTTATAGTCAAACCTGTACTTAAGGCCATAGCAAGTACATAGCTACCTATTGGAGGTAAAGCTGAATTTTTTTGATCTGAAATTTTCATTGTTTGTTTTTATTAGGACTTACGCAGAGACCCTAGATATAGTGCTTAAAACTATTGCGCAATAGTTTTTGAACTCTATATACAGTACCTTTGCGTAAGTCCTGTTTATATGAGTTAATAAGTAAAGTTTAGAAGTATTTTTAATAATTATAGACATTGAGAGAAAGTTCGCCAACCTAAGAACTTCGGAGGAAATATGCTTATAAAAAGTAGTTAGTTTGTCCAAATCCTTTTAATCGTTCTACCTCCTGTCTTGAGTGAGAACTAATAACTGAAGATGTTTTGCTAATTGTATTGCGGTTTCATTTTCCTATTTCTGTTCCCTATTCCCTACCCATAAAAAAAATTGTAGGGGTTTGGTCTCCAAACCCTCCATACCTATTTCCCTACCCATAAGAAAAAAAATTGTAGGGGTTTGGTCTCCAAACCCTCCATACCTATTCCCTATTCACTATTCCCTAGCCATAAAAAAATTGTAGGGGTTTGGTCTCCAAACCCAAGCAGCAAAAGCTTTAAAGACTAAACCCCGTTAGTTCAAAATGTCACTTTTTTTAGAAAACGGACGTTGCATAACAAACATGGGTTTCATGTCGCGCAGCGATACGTCCCTACCTATTCCCTACTTTTTGCATTCGCAAATTGAAAAATTCTTCATTACCCATCAAGAAACTCTTAGAGATCAGCCATCACTTCTTTGGCTGCAGCTAAAGTCCGATCAATATCTTCCTCAGTATGCGCTAAAGAAGTAAACCCTGCCTCAAACTGAGAAGGAGCCAAATAAATTCCCCGCTCCAACATTCCTCGATGGAACTTGCTAAATTTCGTCAAATCAGACTTTTTCGCATCATCATAATTATGAACAGGTCCTCCATGAAAAAACATACCAAACATGGCACTAATATTTCCACCACAAACATCATGACCAGTTTCTTTTCCAATCGCCAATAAACCATCAGCAAGTTTCTGAGTAATTTTGTTTAATTGTTGATAAGTACCTGGTTTATGTATCAATTCCAGAGTTTTAATACCAGCAGTCATAGCCAGAGGATTACCAGACAGAGTGCCAGCTTGATACATTGGACCTGCTGGAGCTACCATTTCCATAATATCCTGACGACCGCCATAAGCTCCTACTGGCAAACCACCACCAATAATTTTGCCTAAAGTTGTCAAATCTGGAGTAACGTTAAATTTTTCTTGAGCGCCACCATAAGCAATACGGAATCCAGTCATTACCTCATCAAATACAAGTAATGCACCGTTGTCTTGGGTAATCATCCGTAACCCTTCCAAGAAACCTGCATCTGGAGTAATAAATCCAGAATTGCCCACAACTGGTTCTAGGATAATACCAGATATTTCACCAGGGTTGTCAACAAATAGTTGCTTAACTGCCTCCAAATCATTGTAAGGAGCAGTTAAAGTATTCACAGTTACAGACTTAGGCACTCCAGGAGAATCTGGCAAACCCAGGGTTGCCACACCAGAACCAGCTTTGACTAAAAACATATCAGCGTGGCCATGATAACAACCTTCAAATTTAATTACTTTGTCTCTACCTGTAAAAGCTCGCATCAAACGGAGTACAGCCATACAAGCTTCTGTACCAGAGTTGACAAAGCGGACCATTTCGATGCTTGGTACAGCATCAATCACCATTTCCGCCAAAGTATTTTCTAAAGCACAGGGAGCGCCAAAACTTGTGCCTTTTTCCAAAACTTCTTTCAGAGCATTTAATACTTCTGGATGAGCATGACCACAGATAGCAGGTCCCCAAGTGCCGACATAGTCGATGTATTGGTTGCCATCAACGTCCCAAATGTAGGCTCCCTTAACTCTGTCAAATACGATGGGTTGGCCACCAACAGATTTGAATGCTCTAACTGGAGAACTAACTCCCCCTGGCATCAGTTTTTGAGCTGCTGCAAAAATTTCCTCAGATTTAGTGGTATTTAGTGTAGTAACTACCAATTTTAGTCTCCTTAAATTTGTGTTTATTTCAATTTCGATTTGAAGATTTTATATTATCACCAAATTAAAGTAAGCCTATATCTACATTTGAATAATTTTATCATTTGTTATAAATAGGTTTGAGCGCAAAGAAACCCGGTTTCTACCCTCGTACCGGGTTTCTGGGTTGAAACAGAGGGAGTAATACTAAATATAGATATAGTACCTCCCTTGTAAGTCCTGATACAAAAACTTAGGTTTGAGCGCAAAGAAACCCGGTTTCTACCCTCGTACCGGCTTTCTGGGTTTAAAAATGGGGAGTAATTGATGATTTATACATAAGAATTGATTCCCTGTTTTTTCTTTTTGCAGATGTCTATTTGCAAGGATGCTGCATATAAAGTCCCTATTCCCTACTCCCTAAATTATGAAATATGCCAGCGTACATTGCTATATCTAGTCCTCTCAAGAGGACTTTAGCTTTGAGCCAATTTTAATCCCTGGCTCATGTTGGGTTGAGGAAACGAAACCCAACCTACCCTAACTCTGGGATTTTAATCCCTGGCTCATGTTGGGTTTCGCACTTCTTCAACCCAACCTACGCTTACTCCCTATTTATTTGACAATTTATATTTTTTATGATAAAGACAAAAAATAAATTAAAATTTAAGATTAAAAATTTAGAAAATACTCAAAAGATATTCTAAACTCCGAAGTACACAAGCAAATTTTTTGAGGCACATAATGTCTACCTCTCAATCAGTAAGTTTAAGTCAGTTGATTCCAGTGGATCGGGTTCGTTACAATGAGCAGGGACTTGTACCCGCTATTATTCAAGATTATTTAGATGGTACGGTGTTAATGATGGCCTGGATGAACCAGGAATCATTACAAAAAACTCTAGAGACAGGACAAACTTGGTTTTGGAGTCGTTCTCGCCAAGAGTTTTGGCATAAAGGAGCGACTTCTGGGCATTTTCAGAATATTAAGTGGATGCGCTATGACTGCGACAACGATACTTTATTAGTAGGAGTAGAGCAAATAGGCGATATTGCTTGTCATAAGGGAGAAAGGAGTTGTTTTCATCAGGTAGATCGAGAAGTTGTCAAACCACCAGCAGATATGTTGTCTCAGCTTTTTGATGTAATTAGCGATCGCCGAGACCATCCCCAAGAAGGTTCCTATACCTGTAAATTATTTGCTGGAGGAGATAATAAAATTCTTAAGAAAATAGGGGAAGAGTCAGCAGAAGTGGTAATGGCTTGTAAAGATGATGAAAAAGAAGCGATCGCTGCAGAAGTAGCAGATTTGTTTTATCATACTTTGGTTGCTCTAGCTCACCATAACGTTGAGTTGCGAGATGTGTATCGAAAGTTGGATGAACGTAGACCACAAAATAAATACTATAAATAGGTAACTTGGTCAGGACTTACGCAGCGACCCTAAATATAGTGGTTAAAACTATTGTGCAATAGTTTTTTGCATCTATAATATAGCGTGTCGGTGCGTAACGCTACCGCTTTTTCGTATAGGGAATGCGAACGCATTCATGTCGCGGAGCGTTATCGTATAGGGAATGCGAGCGCATTCATGTCCGCTCAAGGGCGGAAAACACACCCTAATAATAGCGTTCATTCGTAAGTCCTGTGGTAGTTGATTGTTTGATCTTAATAGTTTGGCAGCGTTTTTGATTAACTTTGAATAGCAACCTTCTTTATTAACTTATTTTAATAGTTTGGCAGCGTTTTTGATTAATTTTGAATAGCAACCTTCTTTATTAACTTATTTAATATGATTAATCCTTCTCTATATCAAATCAACACTCGTGTTTGGCTCAACAAAATATCCCAAAAATTAGGTCATCATGCCACCTTAGATGATATTCCTGATGATGAACTAGATCAAATAGCAAACCTAGGATTTGATTGGGTTTACTTTTTAGGAGTTTGGCAAACAGGAATCATGGGGCGAGATATTTCTCGTGCTAATCCTGATGTGCGAACAGAAGGAGTAGAAATTTTTGGTGACAACTTCCATGAAGATTATATTTGTGGGTCTTGTTTTGCCATAACTGATTATCATATCCATGAAAATCTGGGTGATAATGAAGCTATGTTGCGACTGCGCGATCGCCTCCATCAACGGGGACTAAAGCTTATGCTTGATTTTGTTCCCAATCATACTGCTCCCGACCATCTTTGGGTAGAAACTAACTCTGACTTTTATGTGCAGGGAACCCAAGCTAATCTTGAAGAAGAACCCCACAACTATATACAAATAGAATCGTCAACAGGTAGTCAAATATTTGCTTATGGAAGAGACCCTTATTTTCCAGGTTGGTCTGATGCTTTACAACTAAACTATGGCAACCCCAAATTACAAGAGGCAATGTTAGCAGAGTTATTCAATATTGCTCGTTTATGCGATGGTGTTCGCTGCGATATGGCAATGCTATTATTGCCGAATATTTTTCAGCATACTTGGGGTATTTCTATGGAACCTTTTTGGGATGATGCCATTTCCCAAATTAAACAACAATATCCAGATTTTATCTTGATGGCAGAAGTCTATTGGAATCTGGAGTGGGAACTGCAACAGTTAGGATTTGATTATACTTATGACAAACGCTTATATGATCGTCTCCGGGAACAACAAACAGTTCCAGTTAGACTGCACCTTTATGCCGATCTTAACTTTCAAAGTAAGTTGGCAAGGTTTATAGAAAATCACGATGAACCCAGAGCAAATGTAGTTTTTCCAGCCAGAGTCAATCAAGCTGCTGCCATTTTAACTTATTTTACCCCTGGTTTACGTTTTTTCCATCAAGGTCAGTTACAAGGTTGGTCTCAGAAAATTTCGGTGCATTTATGTGACGCTCCTGAAGAACCTGCTGTTCCCAAACTAGAAAGATTTTACCATCAATTATTAGATTGTTTGGCTCTGAATATTGTTCGTGAAGGAAATTGGCAGTTACTTGAATGTATAGCTGCATGGGAAGGAAATTTTACATGGAATAATTTTATTGCTTTTGTCTGGAAAGGAAAAGATGAGCGACTTTTGTTGATAACAGTTAATTATGCTGCCGAACAGAGTCAATGTTATGTTCTACTTCCTTTTGAGAGTCTTAGAGGTCAAATGTATCAAGTACAAGATTTAATGAGTGATGTTAGTTATGATCGCTTGGGAGATAAATTGATTTCAAGGGGTCTGTATTTGGATATACCTGGATGGGGTTATCATATTTTTGATATTAGTTAAGTAGTCGTGCCAAATTAATTTCCTAGTTGAGATAGGGAACACTTAATACTTAACTGGGAACAGACAATTAACAAAATGTGTAATTAATTTTGCTTATGCACTTAAAAGCTTTGATAATTAATAAAGGAAGGCAGAAGGCAGAAGGCAGAAGAAAAAGCAAAGGTTTAAAGGGAAAAGGTTTTTTTCTTGCTGATTGTCCCGACACGATATAACTCCTATTTCTCCTGACCCTGTAGGGACTATGCAACGTCCCTACCTAGGGTTTGCTGATTAAATCTCAAAGTTTTTGCAGATAAAAGTTATAGCCTTTTTAGGTGGGAAAAAGTACCTGGTTTACGGTTCCCGAAAAATCAGCTCTTAATGGTCAAAAAGTTACCATTTTATGCAAGTCATTGGGCAGAAAAAATTACTTTTCTGCTCCCCTACTCCCCTTCAAGCGCTCCCGTAGAGACCCCCTTATGCAACGTCCCTACCCTTAAAAAAGACTGAAGAAGCACAAACCCTACCTATTCCCTACTCCCTACTCCCTACTCCCTAATTTTAAATAAATACTAAAATAGTGATTAGTAGCAAAACCTTCAACATAGTTGGCCAATAAAGCGCCTTAAATATAAAGTTGTCTTTATACTTAAAAATGGGAAGATTCGGATTCAAAGTCCAAAGAATAAAATTAATAGCTACTAAGAAAATATACAAATAAACAACAAAGTAAAAATACTCTAAATAAACAATTCCTTTAGTAATTACTTGTTGTCTAACTGTCACCTGATCTAAAATAACAATAAATACAAAACCTGCACAAGCTCCCAGAACTTCCATAGTTTGCTCATAGTTAGTAACTAAAAGTACAGCAAATAACAATGTCAAAACTACAATCATCGGTCCGAGTTTAGAAATAAATAAACCCAAGAAATCTCTTTGTAGAATGACAGTAAATTGTAGTTCAGGAAAATTAGTTTTTGGTGGAGTATTAACCACTCCAAAATTAGTATTATATGTCTTGAATATATATTCAAAAAAGCTATCCCTGAGATACCATTCTCCCAATACAATTTCTTTGTCTACCCCCGGTGCAGTTTGTGGGTTAATTACAGTATAACTTTGAAAATCAGGAACAAGAATTACCCGACGATTTAACTCTCCATTATTATAATCCTGATGCCAAATTCTAATTTTCAAATCTTTGTCATCAAAAGGATAATAGTCAAAATCAAAATCCATACGAAAAGTATAAGCAAAATACCAACTGATAACTTCTAACCCATCTTTTTTATAACGATAATCTTCTCTTAGTTCATAATCACTATTTTCAATGGCATCAGGAAGCATAATACCACGAGATAAATCATCATGGACTCCATCTTTGTAAGTTTGCCATATATAACCTGTGACAAAAGCATCTTTCGGACTGGTCAGATCGAATGATTGAATGAAAACTCCTGTCGGAACAATTAGAGGCGGGTCTTGATTTAATTCTTTACTTAACCGTATTTGAGGAGCTAATAATTGTTTCACACCAGTATCACTAAGTAACAGGTTTCGAGTTGATGTATAAGTTCTTGCTTTCAATACTAAACTCCAAACAAAAGCAATATTTGCGACAAAGAATATACTAACAATAGATGATATTAATGAAATTCGTTTTACTCCTCCTCGGTAAACTCTCAATAAGAGAATTGAAATAAAAATAGCAGACCAAAGGTAAGCAATACTAATAGTAGTTAATTTCCGTCTTGTAAGTGCTGAGTCTGGAAGAATTTCATCTTGAATAAAAACTATTCCTACTAGCCATCCATTTAGATTAGTTTTTCGTAGAAATAACCAAGAATTTTGACCTGTTACTTTATCTGTTAAAGCGGCTTCTACTGGCTTACCTCTGAGTCCTTCAACAATCAATTCTCTAAGTTTTTCATCCTGCTGTTGATAGGTAATATCAAAGATATTTGCTTGGGATTTAATATACTCTTCATTAGGATGATATAAGTAAGTTCCTGTTTCAGAAATAATAAATCCGTAGCCAGTTCTACCCAGGTTTAAAGACCGCACTATGTCTAAAATTTTAGTTAATGAATATTCGCTATATACAATACCTCGTGGAGATTTATCTTGAGTATCTGGGTTATAAAAAGGAGTAAAAAATCCGACAACTGGATCGCTATTAAGGGAAGGAGCACTCCAAAAATAAGGTTCACCCCAATTTGGCCCCTTGTTTAGGGTATTACTATACCAAACATATTTAGGTTTTGTATAGTTAACTTTAGTTTCAGTTAGCTCTATTTTGTCATCTATTCTTGCATAATATGGTGCATAAAGTTCTACATCTGGGCTATAAGCAAAAGGTTTATAAGCAACACCAACATCTAAAAAATCAGTATTTTCTTCAAGTTCTAATTTAAGCCGTCCTAATAATTCCTCATCTGCTAATTTGCCAGAACTCAGAGCGTTAGCGATAGAAATAGCTGATTTTTGAGCAAAATATAGTCGCCGATCAATCTCCAGGGCAACTCTAGCTGTTTCCCTTTGAGATTGGTGTTTAGCATTATCAAATACTTCTTTTTGTTCGAGGCTGTATAATAATGACCCTACTATGGCAAGTGTTAAACTAATTCCACCTAGAATTAATGATGTATAAAATGCTATGATTTGTGGTTTACTAGCATTATTAATAGTTAATACTTGATGTAGAAAAAGATAGATTTGAGTTTTAATTTTTTGATATTTTTTCTCTTCTTTAATTGGTTTATTTTCGTCGATTTCTTGGTTAATTGTCATAATTTTTTCTCCTATATAATTTTCGTTTGTAGAAACAATATCAAAAAATGTTGACGATTTTGGGCTTGGTTTGTTTGTGTTTAAGAAACAGTGATCGCTATGGCCATTTCTGATAATTGATTCTTTTTATATTTCTGTGAATAACTACTTCTTTTACTAAAATATATAATTTATACTACTGGATTGACACAATTAATTTTGTGCATTAGGACGGGTTTACTTAATCTTGGGTTGAGCATTGAACTCTTCAATAAAAACCCACCCCTACCCCATGCACCATTTTAGCTGTGTCGGTTTACTACTTAAAAAAAAGAATGCTATAAAAAGGTGCAATTGGGAACAAGTGCTTACAAAAAGCAATTCCAATTCGTTTCCGACAGTCATTTTTATATTTATCCCCTTTTGTCAATATTTACTTTTTCTTGCTTCTAACTTACGGATGTTGAATACAACATCCCTACCTCAAAATGCTTAAGCAAAATTAATTGTGCATTAACTTTTCACTCTGTCAGACATAGAGACGAAATTATATACAAATAATTTTGCACAACTACTTAATATCAAAAACATTTATCATATTGCGATTATGGGTAATTCAAAATTGTACCAAAAAATATAATAATTAGAATAAAAAGTCTATGTATTATGTACAAGGGTATCTTTTTGGGCAGGTAAAAGTATAAAAATCATTTTGGTAGTTCCTTACTACCCACAGTTCCCAGACTTCCTAGCTTTTCCCATCACAAGGACATGAAAATTATAGTCGGTGATTATAAGTTTTGTATAATAAACAATTATATAATTTTTTACTGCTTACATTGTTAACTGTGGGAAAATCCCATAAACTTAGATTCTTACTATAAAATTAAACAATTTTAAGAAAACTTTAATTTTCTTAATACTTTGTATAAAAAGATTATTGGTAAAGTATATTTCTAGTAACCATAAGAAAAAAATATCAGCCATATTTAAAAAGTATAATTTTGTCATACTGAGTATTTGCTTATATTTTGCATTATGCTATCCTCTAGTCTGGTTGTGTAAAAAGTATTTTCTCCTAAAAAATAGTATCTAAATTGAAATTTGATTGAGGAAAAAAATGGAATTACTGGAAACATTTGGAAAAAGTTTAGAAGGAATCAATATTGCTGGCCTACCAGCATATAAGCTATTAATTGCATTTGGTATCTTGCTGTTAACACTAATACTGCAAGGATTTATTACTGGAGTAATCATTAAGTCGATTGAGAATCTTGCGGCTGGTACTGAATCTGACTTAGACGATCAATTAATTGCTGTCATCAAAAAACCTCTATCTTGGTTAGTTTTGGTAGGTGGACTATGGGTAATACAAACTTTTTTAGCTGTAGATTTAAAAAAGCTTGAGTTAGACAAAACTACATCCGATCTTCTTACTTTAGTCACTATTGCTCTAATTGCTTATACGGTTTACACCGCAGCCCCCATTTTAGGTAAGGTGCTAGAAGCCTTAACTCTGCACACTGATACAGACTTAGATGACTTGCTAGTTCCCTATTTACCAAGACTATTTCGTATTGCAGCAGTTGTTGTGGTAGCTATTAAAGCTGCAGATGTATTGTTTGGACAATCTGCGGGCGCTCTTATTGGTTTGCTTGGTGGTGCTGGTGTTGCTCTAGGTTTATTATTCAAAGATATTATCTATGATTGGTGTTGCGCTGTCATTATCTATACTGATAGATTGTATAAACCTAAAGACTGGATAATGGTTTCAGGATTAAGCGGTTTTTTGCAGGTAGTAGAAATAGGTTTAAGAACAACAAAATTATATTCATGGGAGTGGGGTTCTATTATTAAAATGCCTAATTCTAAAATGGTAAGTGGTATTGTAGATAACTGGTCTCAGGATAAAGGCGATGTTCAAGAATGGGGATTTACAGAAACTTTAAAAATTGACGGTATTACAGCAGATCAAGTAGAGAGAATTATGGCAGGAATTGACGGAATATTTAAAAGTATAGATGGTTTTTATCCCAATTATTCTCTAATGTTCGGCGGTCTAGAAGGTAATGCTCGTCTGATCAAATATGTTTCATATATAACTCCTGCTCGTTACTTTTCTGCGGCTCGTGAATTTCGCTTGAGTTTAATGAGATTATTAGAAAAAGAGGGTATTGCTGCCAATAGCGTCTATATCATTGCTGACCAAGAATCTTATACAAATAGCTTGAAAATGGCAAAAAAAGATAGTAACTAATTACAACAATATGTTCTGAGATTCTAAGATTTCTTTGATATATCCCTAAATTTTTCAAACATCTTTGACAGCAACACAGGTAATTAGCTACCTGTGTTATTTTTTTAATTTAGTGTAAAAGCTTTTCTGAAAAATTCTGTACTGATAAACAACAAAAAAGTTTACCTCAAGCTCCTATTGTTTAAATCAGGACTTACGCAAAGACACTGTATATAGCGTATGCGTGCGTAGAGTGATTGCTGACGCAAAGCTCCGCTAACGCCTGAAAAATTATGGTCATCCCCCAGTTTTACTGATTTTAAACAGTCTATAAAAACTTAAACAACTGTCATTTTAATTGTCGGATATTTTAGTGCAGAAACTAGATATTTAGATGACAATTGATGTTTGAGTTGATAAATAGTAATTCCAACGAAAATTTGCTATTTTTTTCAAATTATTCCACACTAACATAGCACAGTCAATATGATTTTTTTGAATTTTTGCCCGACGACATTGGCACAATTAAAGCCCTGTTAGTTGTTTTATTTCTCTGTGGAATTCCTCAATTTTCCATCTCGGCGCGAATCTCAAACTCAACGTCGTCTGTACTTTGATAACTGAGGTCATTAGTAGCAATATATTCTGCTGACGTTTGTAGAAACAGTAGCCCAGAATAATTTGACTTTTTTATCTCTAGGAAAACCTTTAATTTTGATAACCTTTCCTGATGTTAATTCCAACTCATTCAATTTTAATTCTTCCAGTTTTTGATATTTGTTGATACCCCCACTATCATCTACCAAACGATTACTTCTTAACGGGCAATAGTAAATTTTATCTAAATTATCTATTAAAGCCATTAGCCTTTGAGTTGCATACCAAATATCCATTAATACTGTTTTTACTGGTATTTTCTTCTTTTTTACTACATCAAACATCATTTCTTCTACATTATTCTATTTTACTCTTTTCATCACTTTCTGGATTATCGTATCTATAATCTATGATCCGATTGGCGCTCTATATGAGAATTAAAATATAAGCAATTAACTATCCCTATTCCACTCACTATCCCATGTTCATTACCACTGTACTGACACCGGAAAAGTTCAATTTTATGAGAATATTTTTTATTGATAACTGTATCATCAATGCAGCAAATAACCATCTTCAGAAGTAACAATTTCCTCCCTAACATTTTGCCACAAAATTTCTGTCCCTAAATCAACATTTGTTAAATAACGATTAATTCGATCATAGCTAATTTTTTTCAGATGATCGGCAAGATTCGTGAGAGTATAATTTTTCTGACTACTTATTAAATATTGACAATATTTTATATAATTAAAGTTCATATTCAAGGCATTAAGAAGTAATTATTCTGATACTAATCTAGTCTAACAAGTAATTTGGCATCAAGCAAATTTTTAAGGTTTTTATATTTTGTTGTTCAAGCGATCGCTAAATAAATAAAACTTTAACAGTAAACACTATATATAATGTCTTTGCGTAAGTCCTGTAAATAAAAGGATCGGATACTGCCTAATTATCTTCAACTCAAACTTGCCAGTTATTTCAATTCGATAAAAATTGAAGTTAGAAGCAAAACAGAAAATTAAATAATTAGGACTTACTGATTAAACTTAAAGTATTGACATATAACTGAACTTCCCCCCTGAGAAAAAGGTCGTATGAGGCCGCCTAGAGGTAGTTAGAGGCAATTTTTTAACTACCCGTTATTGGGTAAAATAGCTCGCTTGGCTTTACCAGTTGAGTATTCTGAGCAATTGTATTTATTTATATTTTATCATATGACGATACGTATTCATAAGTCAAAATATATTTTTTGTGTTGATGTATAAACATAGTAGGCAGAGTGGCTGAAAGCTTTGCTATAGAAGCTTTCAAGAGAAAGCATAGTACATTTGTACAGGGGAAGTTGACATATATAGCAATGTACGCACTTAATATTTACAAATTGCCGGAGGTGTCCAATAGCTAAAAACCTTATATTATAGGCTATTCATTCTTTCTCCATACCTGTTCCCTGTTGCCTGTTTCCTAAAAGCAACGCTATAAAGGTTTTTGTTCTAAAAAGCTCCAAAAGTTAGGATTTTGGGTTGACGCGATACAGAAAAATCAAGGGATAATCCTTCCTCCTAACTTGTCTAAATTCCCCATTCCTCCTGACTTCTGACTCCTACCCCCCATATCAGAAAACTTTCCATAAGTCAACCCTAAATAGCTACTAATTTGTCAATCCTTGCATTCAAAATCCCCTAAATTTCCCCTCTTTTACCAAAACTTCAAACATTCTTCCTGATTATAGTAATTTCTTTGTGCTTTAACTATTATCACTTTTCCCTAATTCACATTATTGTTGAAAGTTAGAATTAGAATTTTTATTCTCTGTAACACTATGCGCCTATTTTCCTATTGTTTTGAGCGATAATGCTTATAATTCTATGGTAGAGAATACTATGAAATATCTATTAAAAAAAAAGATTATAAATGAATTTTTGCGTTTTTAAGAGGGGGATAAAAGGCGGATAAAAATATTTTAGTTATAATCATAGTTATGGAGCACTACTATAATTACATTAAAAACATTCAGCAGTCAGTAATTAGCAATCAGGTATTACTTTTGTACGGAATAAAAACTTTATTTAAACTCTTTATGTAAGTAATATTATCAGGTCGAAAATTTGGCTTTATATTTATTAAGGATAAAGTATAGTTGCTGAGTTCTAAGAGCTAATACCTGAATGCTTACATTACATTTATTCCTCTTTTTCAGGCATAATGCTCAGAAAAAATATATCTGTGTATTTTATAAGTTATACACCAATTGACTATATAAAAATCCTTATAATATTATATTTTGCTTAGTAAGAATTTATTTATATATGAGCAAAATATAATAAATACACAATCAGAAAACTTATTTATAAATTAACTTTTACCTATTATCAATTTTAAAGGAGTATATTCTAAATGTCTCAAGTTAACTTTTACCAATCCTTATCTACTCAAAATTCTATTCAGTTTGCGAATGTTTATAGTCAACTAGAATGCCCACAACAAATAGTATTTATAGACTCGAATGTAGATGATTACCAGAGTCTAGCTAATGGAGTTTTACCCAAAACAAAAGTAGTTATTCTTGATAGATTTTTAGATGGTGTTCAGCAGATTACTAGAATTATTAAAAAATATCGTGACATATCATCTATACATATAGTTTCTCATGGTGCGCCAGGATGTTTGTATTTAGGTAATAGTCAATTAAATATTAAGAATATAAATGATTATTGGCAGGAGTTAGAAACTTGGCCAGTAACTAATTTATTACTTTATGGTTGTAGTGTTGCTGCGGGAGATGCAGGTACAGAATTTTTAGCACAACTCCAGAAAATTACAGGTGCGAATATTGCTGCTTCGGCAAAACCAACTGGTAATCTTGCTTTGGGTGGTAACTGGGAGTTGGAAGTTATTAGAGGCGAGTTAGAGGTTAGTTTAGTTTTTAGCGATCAAATTCAAAGTCAGTGGGAGCATATTCTGGCAGATGAGTTTGAGGAAAAACCAGAATTGTTTCAGGTAATTTCTGGACAACTATTTCGACTGAACCTATTAACAGCAAGTTATGAACCGGTAATTGAATCTAACATACCTTCTGATTATAATGCCGGAGGTTTTGCGACTAATAATGATAATGTATTTATCTATGCAGTTGGAACAGGTACAAGCAACCGACATCATCTACTTCGAGTGTTTTCAGATGGAACTGTTGAGAATGTAACTGATGCCAGTAATAATCCCATAACAATTACTAGAGATTCTGTAGCTGATGCAAATAAAAATAAACTTTTATTCTCTGGAGATGTTGATGCAGACCAGAACTTATGGATTGTCGATCAGCAAACATCATCACCAACACTCATTAAAGTTGATCTAAACAACCCTAGTAGTGGAACCAGGATCAATTTATCTGGAACTTTACCTCCTAATAAAGATCCCAATGATAAGCGAATGCCATCTGATGTTGTTTATATTGAAGCTGATGAGGATGGCGATGGCATTAAAGAGAAGAAGTATTTATATGGACTTAGCGATCAAGGAAGGTTAGTCAGAGTTGACATCACGAATGCTAATGAGAGTAACCCAGCTCCAGTTACCACTTCAGAAAATGTTATTTCTGGGTTGAATACTTCTGGTAGCATTTATGGAGCAGCTTGGACAGATATAGATGGTAATTTATTTGTTAGTGTTAATTCATTAAATGATAGTAGTAACCAGGGGACACTATATCACATTAAGAATTATGATACTGCGCCAGAGGCAGAAGAGCTCTTCAATACTATTGAGACAAATAGTAACGATGGAATGTCGAACCCTACCCAAAAATCTCCATTTGTTATTCCACTCATAGATTTAGATGGAACAGATACATCAGAAGAACTAAACTACGCTACTACGTTTACAGAAGATCTTAGTGCTGTTGGTATTGTAGACACTGACATAATTATTAGAGATTATATCAATACAGATGATAATGGAACCCCTGGGGATACAAGTGATGATGAAACCAGCACCACTCATGGGGATCGATTAGTGCAAGCAACAATCACTCTGACTGATTCTCCTGATGGTGACGATGAAAAATTTTTAGTTGATGGTACAGAATTAACAAATTCTGTAGTAGTATCAGGCACAACCACAAGTATAACTGCTACACTAGGGACAAATTCAAATGGCCAAAAATTCATTACATTAGCACCAACTACCGACAATACCGCCAGTGTAGATGATTTTGAAATAGCACTTAAAGCCATTCAATACAAAAATGACAGCCAAAATCCAGATATTACAGACAGAACTTTAGAGATAGTTCTTGAGGATGAAAACGGAAACAAATCCAGCGACATTTTCGGAGAGAATAGCACCACAGTTCATACTACTACAATTGAGGTTATTCGAGTTAATGATGCTCCTATTTTCAGCAACTTAGATGCAAATCCTACTTTTAACAAGGGTGGTAATGCAGTAGTTCTTGATGCTGATGCTACTATTGCCGATCATGAACTAGACAACAGAAATAACAATTATTATGGTGCAATTTTAACCCTCGCAAGAAATGGAGGTGCTAACTCTGATGATAACTTTAGTGCAAGCGGGACATTAAGTGCTTTAACAGAAGGAGGAGATTTAGAAGTAGATGGTACAATTATTGGAACGGTAACAACAAACAGCGGTGGCACTTTATTACTAATATTTAACAATAATGCTACTACTGCCTTGGTTAATAGTGCATTACAACAAATTGCTTATAGTAACAGTAGCGATACTCCTCCAACTTCTGTTCAAATTGACTATACTTTTAATGACTGCAATACAGGAGACACAGATCAAGGAACGGGAGGATATTTAACTGCCAATGGTTCGGTGACTGTTACTATTGCTCCAAACCAAAATCCCACAGCCGTAGATGACAGTACCAGTACCAACACCGGAACTCCAGTCACTTTCAACATTACAGGAAATGACTCCGACCCAGATGATGGAACTGTGAACGTAGCCACAGTAGACTTAGACCCATCTACGGACGGACGACAAACAACTCGGACAGTAGAAGGAGAAGGAACTTACTCCGTAGATGATAGTGGAAATGTCACCTTTACTCCAGAAGCTGACTTTGTGGGCACAACAACGGGTATAAGTTACACAGTAGCAGACCAGAATGGAGGAGTATCAAACGAAGCCACCATCACTGTTACAGTTAACAACCAAAATCCCACAGCCGTAGATGACAGTACCAGTACCAACACCGGAACTCCAGTCACTTTCAACA
>NZ_JAYKGW010000253.1:0-19588 GCF_035285525.1 Okeania sp.
TGTAGAAAAGAGGGCTGGTTTAGATAAATCTGAGATGAAATATGGAAATCTCTGATTCAACCCGCCCCTACATAATTATTAATTATTCATTATTTTGATGTTGTAGAAAAGAGGGCTGGTTTAGATAAATCTGAGATAAAACAGGGAAACCTCTGATTAAACCTGCTCCTACAATAAATTAATTCTTCATTATTAATTCTTCATTATTAATTCTTCATTATTAATTCTTCATTATTCATTATCTATTACTCCCTTTTTACTATCAGAAAATATCCACCAAGCAGCAATTAATAAGGTAAAATTTCCCAATAAAGTCATTGATGCTTGGAGAGTAACTAACCATTCTAAATTAGGGTCGTTATCAAAATAATGCCAAGTACAAGCACACATAGCACTAACTAATGCAGGTAACATAGCAAAAGATAAACTATACCAAACACGATTGTTGGTAACATTACCATAAAGTGAAATAAACCAGATGGCAGCTATCCATTCTATAACACTAGAAATATGAATAATCCAAGTAGGAATTGATAAAGCGTGCATATCTAAAAAAATCTAAATTTTTAACTATTAACTAGCTATTAGCTTTTAGCATCTCTTTAAATCCTTGGTTTCTATAAAATAGAAAGTTTAGGAAATGTTTAAATCTAATTCTAAACTTTTACTGCTGATTGCTAATTGCTAATTACTAATTTATCCTCTTTTATTAGGTTAAATCAAAATAGGAAATAACTCAAACAAATGCGGGTAATTTTATGTGGTTACTACGGCAAAGGAAATGGTGGAGATGAAGCATTATTAGCATCTTTACTACAAATGTTGCCTAATAATATTCAACCTTATGTTTTGTCTGGCAACCCCTCCGAAACAGAAAAACGTTATGGAGTTCAAGCAGGCGATCGCCTTAATACTTTTACTATTCTCCAAGCAATGAGACGTTCGGATATTTTTATCTGGGGGGGTGGCAGTCTTATTCAAGATGCTACCAGTCTTGCTAGTCCTTTTTATTATGCTGGATTAATGGGAATAGCTCAAAAAATGGGCTTAAAAACTATTGCTTGGGCACAAGGAATAGGGCCTTTAAATCATCCCATTACCCAATTTTTGGCCAAACAATGTTTTCAAGGTTGTACAGCAGTTAGTGTGAGGGATGGACGTTCGGCAAAAATAGTTACTAAGTGGGATATTCCTTTTACTTTAGCTCCTGATCCTGTTTGGGCTTTAGAAACTTCCCCTTTCCCTGGTCTGGAAAATTTACCTACACCCAAAGTAGCGGTGAGTTTCAGACCCCATCCTCAACTTACTCCCTCACGTTTAGAAATTTTAACTCAAGCTTTAATTGATTTTCAAAAGGCAACTGAAGCGTTTATTTTGTTATTGCCTTTTCAACCAATAAAAGATTTAAAAATTGCTGAATTTATTCATCAAAAATTGCCTGATCATAGCCAGATTTTAACTATAGAAAACCCTAGAGTTTTGAAGGGAGTTTTTGGAGAAGTGGAAATGGTAATAGGTATGCGTTTCCACAGTTTAATTATGGGAGCTGCAGAGAAATGTCGTTGTTTTGCTATTAGTTACGATCCGAAAGTTAGTCAGTTAATGACTGATTTGAAAATCCCTGGATGGGAGTTATCAAAATTGCCAGAAGATGCAAATTTAATTAGTCAAATTTGGATTGATAATTATGCGAATGGGGAAGCTTTATTGTTAGATAAAATAGAATTTTTTCGGGAGCGATCGCTGATTCATCAAGAAGTATTACATTCTGTTTTGGAGGGAATAGGGAATAGGAAATAATCCTAAGCATTTAGCTATTAGCTGTCAGATATCAGCAACAAGACTTTTCTCTCTTAAATATTGTTTAAATGAATATATATCTAAGGTTAATGAAACCTGCTTTGGTAGCAATATTTATCAAGCTTTTATTGCGGTGTACTAAAAATAATAGCTGATAGCTGAATGCTTACAAATAATCTATGAATTATGTGTGATAATTCATGTTATTCCTTATTATTAGAAATGTCTATTTGTCAAAAATTCTAAACTTTCTGATCTTTACTTTCTAGGGACGTTATATGCAACGTCCCTACCTCAATTTTTCTAGCCCCATAGATATAGGTTTAATTAATTTTTAGCGAACTTTTTTGCAAAGCAAAGCATGGAAAGAAAAACCCAAAAAAAATGTTGTTCCCTACTCCCTACTCTCTACTCTCTTTCTTAAATAAAACGTTAAAAACATGGGATGTTTTATGATACTTACCAACAGGTAACTTAACTAACGAATTACTACTGTTTGAAGTAAGTAAATAAGTTTCATAATCCAAAAAATTCATAAACTTCCGGAGTTCAGTTTCATTAGTTCCCATTCTTTCTAAACCAAACCTATTAATCTCACAAATAATATATGGAACATTATATTGACTAATTGTATTTACTGCTCCTTTAATCACATTAAGTTCTGCGCCTTCAGTATCAATTTTGATCATTTTTAAATTAGTAATATCCCCAGCTTGACTAAGAATATTATCTAGTTTAGATAGTTGAGTATTTTGCATTGTTTGATTATGCAAACTTTTATAATTAAATGGATGTTGACCTACATCCCACAGAGCATGACCGCCATCATTATCTTGATTTACAAATATTTGTGTTTCTTTAGTTTCTGAACCCACCGCCATATTAAATAGTTTGATATTATTTAGACTATTAAGATTTATATTTTCTAATATTTTTTGATAATTTGATAATTCTGGCTCAAAAGCAAATACTTTCCCTTTATTTCCCACTATTTTTGCAGCCAAAATCGAATAATATCCAATATGAGCGCCAATATCAATAAAACAATCATTTGTTCTCAGAAATCGACAAAGTAATTCAAAAATTTCCGACTCATAAGTTTGCCCTTTTTTAAAACATTCAAGCATCAGTTTTTGGGTGAATTTATTAGAGTCTAGAGAAAGCTTAATTTCTTGATTCTTAGAATTAGATTGCCATTTAATACTGATAGTTTTTATATCATTTTCGGAAATTATATTAGAACTACTTTTCTGATGAATCATTGCCCAATAAACATCAGGACCAGCAGGCACATTAAAATTAATATCTAATACTTTTAAAGTCTCAAATCCACTTCTTTTAATTAAATCTAGCCACATACTTTTTCCTAATACACTATAATGATTTCTATTAGTTTGATGTTTGCAGCTAGTATCCGGAGCAGGTACTTCTATATACAAATAACCTTCAGGTTTAATGACTCTAGAAATTTCCTGCAAAGTAAAATATGGGAAAATACTATGTTCTAAACAATGGCGACACCAAACAAAATCAAAATAGTTATCTGGAAACTCTAGAAATGATTGATCCATTTGATAGACTTCATAACCTTTTTGTTGGCAAATAGCTACATCTTCGGTGTTTAAAGTAATTCCAATAGGAGTAAAACCATGTTTTTGAAATATTTCCAAAGCTACACCTTGACCGCAACCAACATCTAATATTTTGGCTGCGGGTGGTAAAGAGATTTGTTTCAAACATACATGAAACATTTGTTGAGTTACTTGACTATGAAGTTTGGTTGGGGGTTCGGGATAGGTATCATTTTTAATTCTTTCCAGAAACAGTTCTAGTTTTTGAATTTGCGTTCTCTCTAGTTTCATAGTTTAAATACGAAGATAAATTTATCTATTTACGATAACATAGTCATCAGAAAAAAACGTCGTCAGGAAAAAAAACTAAAAATATGCCATGGAAGTGAAATATTCTTCTGTTGTATAGAACTCCTAACCGGAGCTATAAAATTAGGTCGGGAGATGGGGAATGGGTTCACAGGGGTTAGCAATAGTTGGTCAGTTTTATTGAGATTATCTTTAACTTAATTAGTCACATATTCGTAAATTGTCTTTATGGTATTGGTTTACTCCTTATTTAATTTACTTCATCTAAAAATATTAGCTATGGGATAAGAAATAATTGCTCGATCTTCTGTCATAATTATTTAGTCGTGTTCTCAAGATTGACAAAGCAAAAAACCGTCAAACGGATCGTTATTTAAAGGAGGTAGTTTAGCTAATTCAGTAATCGTAATTTCATCAATAGATAAACTAGAAATTGAATGTTTTTGACGTTGTTTGGGAAGATAAGTTTCCCGGGATTCTGGTAATGGTAATTTTTATAATTGATATTTAATCATCGCTTCCCAAACAGAAACTACACTAAGATAGATTTCATTATTTTAATTACTAATAGCATCATAACATTTTCCTTAAAGTCATTTACTTTTAGTAATAAACCAGAGAAATATATGAGTATCTAAAAGCATTTTCATGGATTAGTAAACAGGTTAATAATTTATTCAGGAAGAGGATAGTTAAAGTCATCTGGTACAACAAATTCACCTTCACACAAACCAAGAGGACGAGGTTGTTTTTGCTGTTGATTTGTAGAAATTGGTTTGACTTCAGCAATAGGTTTATTAGCTTGAGTAATGATTAAGCTATTACCTTCTTGAATTAGTTTAATAAACTCTGAAAAGTTTTCTTCAATTTCATCTATATTTAGATTAATCATAGCTATGATTTTTCCTTCTAATTTTTTTTGAATTGTTCTAATTTTTGTCTGATAAAAATATCAATTTATTCAACTTCAGGAATTGATTTCGGAATATCAAAAGTCTCTGTTGCAGCTTCAGAAGTAATATAAAATCCGGTTGAATACTCGTTATATAGTTGTGGGAGATGGGGAGATTGAAGTGTAGATAAAATGATGAACATATACACTTGTAACCGGATTCTATATCAAGGGAACAACAAATATATAAAATGCTGCTTTATCATTAGGATTATCAATAACATAAGCTCTAAATTTTAGCTTTATTCATGTTATTAAAATCTGGCTTGATCATAATAATTTCCAAGTATCATCCTGATGTATTTCTATTTCTATATTATCTCCTGCTAAGATCAATAAATTCCCTGTTCGTTCGTCTAAACTAACAATAGAAATTAGGAGTGAATGTATTAGTTAAAGATTGACAAAGTATGACAGATCTGATGCTTTGTTCACCAGTTGGTAAGTTTGTTTATCTCCTACCTTTTATTATTCTGTTACTATTAATTTAGGTTTAATTACTACTAACTTTTCTAACAATACCACTAGCTGTGTAGTTTTCATCGCCAGTTTGATTTTTGTAGTAATAGTTCAATTTTCTTCTAGAAACAAACTCAAGTTTAACATACCCTCGATTCACACAAGATGATTTTCCATAGGTAATATTTTCAAATAATTCAATCTTTTCATCTGTAAGTTTCTGAAGTGTTAATTCACCTCCGCATCTTCAAGAAGGATAAGCAATGGTTCCAACAATAGAATCAATTTGTCCCGGAATTAGTGCTAGAAAAATTGACCACTCTCTACCTGTATTTTGAATACCAGAACCTTCCCAAACACCAACATAGCTAGATGGAAAATTTTCATACTTTTGTGCATTAACTTTGGCAATGTTATTGAAGAATATTTCTAGTAAAAATACTAAAGATATAGTTATAAACAAAGTTATAAGATAGGGATTTTTTCTCATTTGATTAACCATTGTTTTTTTCATTATTTCATCCGATCGATAGTCCGATACTGGATCGCCTCGCCAACATAACCCGGTTTCAACTCCTCATCCCCTGCTAAGTCAGCAATAGTCCTCGCCACTTTCAATATCCGATCGCTCGCTCTCGCTGACAACCCCAATTTTCGGATCGCCCCCTCCAACAAACTCCGACTACTATCATCCAACTGACACCACTTCCGAAAATGACGACTTTGCATCTGCGCATTACAACTTAAACCTGTCTCATCCTGAAACCGATGTCGAGCGCGATCGCGTGCCACCCTCACCCTTTCTCTCACATCTAACGAACTTTCCCCAGTATCCTGTCTCGTAATTTCCTCTGGTTTCAAGCGACTCACCATCACCTGTAAATCAATTCTATCCATCAAAGGTCCTGAAAGTTTTCCCCAATATTGTTCCCGTTGTCGAGGCGAACAAGTACATGGTTGAATAGAATCTCCATAATAACCGCACGGACAAGGGTTGGTACTCGCTACCAAAGTAAACTGAGCGGGAAACTCCACTGAAAGTTTAGTCCGAGATATTGTCACCACCCCATCTTCCAATGGTTGACGCAAATATTCCAAAACATTGCGATTAAATTCTGTTAACTCATCTAAAAATAACACCCCTCTGTGAGATAAAGAAATTTCTCCTGGTCGCGGAAAACTGCCTCCACCTACCAAAGATGGTCCTGATGCCGAATGATGGGGAGCGCGAAACGGGCGATCGCTCACCAAACTTCCCCTATCTTTCAATAACCCCGCCACTGAATAAATTTGAGTCACTTCCAACGCTTCCTCAAAACTCAAGGGAGGCAATATTCCTGGTAAACGTCTTGCCAACATCGTTTTCCCACTACCAGGAGGTCCGACAAAAATTAAATTGTGCCCCCCCGCAGCAGCTATTTCCAGAGCGCGACGAGCATGATGTTGTCCTTTCACTTCCTTTAAATCTAAACCTGTAAACTCTTGCTTTGCTAAAATTTCAGCAGTATCTATTTCTACAGGAGAAAAGCTAGTCGGATTATTCAAAAAATCAGTAACATCAAAAATATTATCAAATCCATAAACTGATAACCCCTTCACCACCGCTGCTTCCTTAGCGTTAGCAGCAGGTACAACTAAACCAGTAATTCCCATTTTTTTGGCAGCAGCAGCAATAGGCAAAACTCCAGCCACTGGTCGCAAACTGCCATCCAGAGAAACTTCTCCCAAAAATATATGGTCTGCCAATAAATCTGCATTCACCTGGTCTGAGGCTGCCAAAACTCCTACACTAATAGGTAAGTCAAAACTCGGACCCTCCTTCCGTAAATCTCCCGGAGTGAGATTAACCAAAATTTTCCGCATCGGGAAAGCATAACCACAATTTTTTAGGGTGGCTTTGACCCTTTCCTTGGACTCTTGAACCGCTGCATCTGGCAATCCTACAACTACAACTTTTGGCAAACCCCCAGATACATCGACTTCCACACCCACTTTTACGGCCTCAATGCCAATTATTGATGCACTCCAGACTCTAGCTAACATATTCGTTTATTCTTGACATACTGCTGCTTCATAAAACCGATATAAAACCTCATTGTCGGAGTGACATTTTAATTTTTACTTCCTGCTGCAACTGAGGCCGTCGGCGGTTACTCATCCACAAGCATTGACGGGTCTTCCCCAACCGCATCTCTCAAATTGATACTGGCGTTTAAATCTCTATCTATTGACCTACCAGATTCTGGTCAGTCATAAGTTCTCAAATGCAAGGGCATATCCTGAACATGACCACAGTTTAAACAAGTCTTTGATCATGGAAAAAATCTGACTACTACTAACTCTGAACCGTACCATTGACACTTGTATTCTAGCCCCCGACCTGATCTTTAACTAGACAACAAGGGATTGTTCAGTCTGGGGAAACCCTGACGGCTGTTTTGACAGAGAAAGGTGATGTCCTCCCCCTCTATTTGTTGACTTTAGATAAATCATAGGTATGATAATAAAATACTTCTTGTTTGTCAAGGGGGAGTGGAACCTTTAGGATATGGAGGTATCCCAGCGTTGACCCTGACTTTCTAATTACTTCACTCCCCTGATAGCTGCCACTAGGCTCGGCCTTTTCCTGACGGAGTGCTACGCCAATATATCGGCGACAGCCAAAGCGGAAGAGCGGGGGACTTCCCCCCACGGAAGTTTAAATTTGTATAGAGTTATTTATAATATAGATAAATGAGCGAACAAGACACTATTTTCAGTAAGATTATCCGGCGGGAGATTCCAGCGGACATTGTTTATGAGGATGATATGGCTTTAGCTTTCAGAGATATTAATCCTCAAGCTCCTATTCACATTTTGGTAATTCCTAAAAAGCCTATTCCTAAGTTAGCTGATGCTGTACCTGAAGACTACACTTTGATGGGACATTTATTATTAACTGCAAAGCGAGTTGCAGAAGAACAAGGAATACAAAATGGCTATCGTGTGGTGATTAATAATGGGCACGAAGGTGGTCAAACTGTATTTCATCTACATCTTCATGTTCTTGGAGGTCGTCAGATGGAGTGGCCTCCAGGCTAAGGCTAATTAACGAAGTCATAATTCATAAATCAGAAGTTGTTTCTGTCACGGAGATTTGAGTAACTCTCCAAAAACGTTTCGTCGATTAAGGCCGGGTTTTATACCCAATTATTTTGATCAGCTAAGACCCATTTTTAATGGGTCTTAGCAAGTCATAAATCATAAGTAATAAGGCTTGTGCTTTTAATTAGGCGCACAACAAATATAGGGATTTGGAGACCAAACGCCTACAATAAAATATGACAACCTATAGCAATCCTAAATAGGTTGTCATATTTTAGTGGTAGTTAGGAATCAGAATTCAAAATTTTCAAGAATTAACTATTATAAAAACTGTCACAACCAATTTAAAATTGCTATGTTAAGTGCATAAGCAAAATTAATTAGGGTTTGCTGATTAAATATAGGAACATTGACAGATAAAAGTTTTGGTATTTTTACGTCAAAAAAAGTACCATATTTTTGCCTGACAAGGCACGGTTCCTGAAAAATAAAAAAGTTAGTATTTGGGCAAGATTTAGCCAGAAAAATTATCCCTTGATTTTTCTGATTACCTACTCTATAAATTCCTATTCCTTTAGACTCTTAACGACTCCCTATTCTCTGCCAATCACAAAAAGGCTTGATTCGGCAAACCCTAATTACATATTCTGTTGATTCCCTAACCTATTTTCCCTTCCCTATTTCCTAAAAACTTTTTAATTTTGTACACGAATCAATATGAATCACTTTTTCCTATTGCCTCTATACCTCTTTTCTGAAGAAGTCTACTCCCTACTCCCTATTCCCGAAAAACTTTTTAATTTTGTACACAAATGAATCAATATGAATCACTTTTTCCTATTGCCTCTATACCTCTTTTCTGAAGAATTATACTCCCTACTCCCTATTCCCTACTCCCGAAAAACTTTTTAATTTTGTACACGAATGAATCAATATGAATCACTTTTTCCTATTGCCTCTATACCTCTTTTCTGAAGAATTATACTCCCTACTCCCTATTCCCTACTCCCGAAAAACTTTTTAATTTTGTACACGAATCAATCAATATGAATCACTTTTTCCTATTGCCTCCATACCTCTTTTCTGAAGAATTATACTCCCTACTCCCTACTCCCTATTCCCTACTCCCTAACTCAATATAAATTATGCTAAAAACTTTATTTTATTGGCACAAAAAATTTCCAGTATGGAAACAAATATCAGTTTTTTCTAGTGCTACTTTAGTCAGTTTAAACTTTTGGATAACTCCAGTAATAGGAGACCCATTTCGTCAAGAAAATCAAATTGAAATAGGAGAAAAAACTGAAGCAGCTTTTCAGGCTATGTTTGAAAAAGGAGATTATAAACAAGCACAAAATTATTTAAAAATGGCTGAATCTGAAGATATGGATGAGCCTCTGGTTTATGCCATGATATCTTCTTTATATTACCTGGATGAAAATTGGGAATTACTAAAGTTATATGCTGAAAAAACTATTGAAGCAGGAGAAAATTTAATAGAAATTAATCCTGTTCGTGGTAATATTTACGCTGCAACTGGTCACTTTCTAGAAGGTGGTTATATTGTATCTACTGAAGGTCCGTTAAAAGGAGCGCCAAAAGCTTTAGAAAAACTTCAAGAAGTTTTTAGTCATTTTGAGGCAGCAGAAAGAATAAATTCATCAGACCCAGAATTGAATTTGCTGAAAGGATATATGGATTTAATGTTAGCAGTAAATTTACCATTTTTTGACCCTGCTAAAGCCATAGAAACATTAGAGGAAAAGGCTTATCCTGAGCATTTAGTTTACCGGGGGTTAGCTTTAGCTTATCGAGATTTAGATGATCTGAAAAATGCTTTGGAATATATAGATAAAACTATATCAAAAGTTCCTGAAAATCCAGAGGTACGGTACCTAAAAGCACAAATTTTAGTGTCTCAAGCTAAGGATAAAAATAACGATTTATCTCTGAGAAAAAAAGCTAGGAAACATTTTAATATAGCTTTGGCAAAGTCAAACCAAATGCCAAGACGTTTGGTAGCACAAATATTTTTTGAACACTGTAAAAATCTTAATAATATAGATCAAGGAAAACGACCTTGCGACCCGATGCGAGATGAAATTAGAGATGGTTTAGGCACATGGGGACCCTCAGAATTACCTGTTATTAATTAATTTATTAGTTATAGCAACTCCCATACTTGTGAGGTATAAAATTCTGAGTTGTAGGGAACACTTAACTGGGAAAAGGGAATAGAGAATAGGATAAAAATAGAAATAGATTTACCTTACGATTCTGGAAAATGCTATATCATTACCTCTGGTTTGAAAGAAGGAATTATCAGCAATTTTCGGCATTTTGTAACCATTCAGATATCAGCTATTAGCTTTGATTTATTAACTTATTATCACACTAAAAAAGGAATTAACCTCATAACGATAAAGTAAAAATAATAAATAAAATTAGTCATCAACTAACCTTAGAATTGTTTGATTCTTGAAAAAATCTAAATGCTGTTGGCGGAGCATTCCGTAGGAAATACTAATAGCTGCATGCTTACGTCATTTTAAATAACTTTAGCAGTTCTATAATATTAATTGTTATAGAATATTCATTAACGGTTTGGTACAGCTATAACAAGCAAAATGTCTGTGCTAAAAAAATCTATTTTGCATAACTACTTAAATATTTATGGAAGTACAATTTCGCGAATTTAATCCTTTTGATGTCTGGATTTGGTTAGAGTTTAATACTATTCCTTCTCTGGCAGAAAAACATTACATAGAAGAATTATTTGATTCTTGGTTTTTATTGGGAAAATTGGGTGGGTTTAATTCTGAAAATTTACAAGTTCAAGAAGCAGGAGTCGAGATTAGTTATATGGAATATAGTCAGGAAATGGCAGGTCAAAGTATGATGGCTGTTATGCACAATATGGGAGATTTGGAATATGAAGGTTTATGGGGTCGTTGTTGGTTTGATTTAGGAACTAGCGATGCTTTAGCTATTGATATTTTGGTGAATAGTTTTCAACAGTTAAGTGCAGAATTAGTGACAATAGAAAAATTGATTATTGGTGGTCAAAATCAAGATTGGCCTGTACCAGAAAATAGGTATGAAGATGGTTTTTATGATGATAATTAAGTAATACCTTTTCACGGAGTTCAAAAGTAAAAAGTAAGATTTCATAGCTCAAAACTTTGATTATTCAATAACTTAAGTAAATTATTCGACATCTAAAGTTTGAAACTATTTGTAACTTTCTTTTTTCAAATTGGTATAATCAGGCTTTCCATAAGCAAACTGTAATTATTAAAGAATATTTTGATTAGGAGGATAATTAAAATGGAGATTAATATTCTTGATATTGTGGCAGAGGTAAAAGGATTATTTGAGCAATATGAAATTGCTTTGATGAGTAATAATGTTAATGTTTTAGATGAATTATTTTGGCATACTCTTCACACTATCCGTTATGGAGTTAATGAAAATCTTTATGGATATGAGGCAATATCAGCTTTTAGAAAAGTTCGTGGAACAGTTAATTTAGAACGAGTTTTAATGAATACTGTTATTACAAGTTATGGTCAAGATTTTGCCACAGTAAATACTGAATTTCAACGTCAAGAAACTGGCAAGATGGGTAGGCAAAGTCAAACTTCGATGCGTACTTCTTTTGGTTAGCGAGTTGTGAGCGCTCATGTTTCTTTCTTATAAAGAAGAAGGAAGAAGGAGGAAGGAAAAAGGTGGAAGAAACAAAGGGGAAAATTTGCTTGAGATAGGTGGTTTTTAAAAGATGAATCAAAATTTACAATATCAAAAAACTTTGGCAAATAATAAACTTCAAAATCATACTGAATTAAGTGTGGTAAAAAACGATGGATTAGAATCTGAAAAAGATGAACAAGATGATGTTAATGCTATTAATAAATTGGCAGAAAATTATTATAATCAAGGAAATTTTATGGAAGCGATCGCTCTGTGTCAGCAAGCTCTAAAAAAACAAGCAAATTTTGCTCCAGTTTATAAAACTTTGGGAAATATTCTCCAAGCACAAAATAAAATAGATGCTGCTATTCGTGCTTATTCATTGGCAATAAAAATTAATCCTAATTTTTTTGAAGCTATTGTCAATTTGGGAAGTATGTTTTACAAAAAAGGGCAAATTGATACGGCAATGATTAATTACAGAAAAGCGATTAAAATTAAACCTGATTTAGCAGTAGCTTATTGGAATTTAAGCAAAGTTTTAGAAGAAGAGGGTAGATTTTATGAAGCATTTTATTTGCAAGAAAAAGCTTTACAAATTCAACCAAGTTTAATTGATAATTATCAAGATAGTAATTTTAAAAAGTGGAATAGTCTAGAAAGTTAAAAGAAGAAGGAAGAAGAAAAAAGGAAAGAAAGTTGATTAGTTTATGGTAGAATCAAGTTAAGGATTTTTTTTATTTATATAATCTGAAGAGCTACTATATATAGTTCCATCTCTTATGAGTTTTAGTCTTAGCTAAACTATATTGTGCTTTATCATTTTTCTTCTTTCCTGTTTAATGAAAAAAAAATTAGTTTGGTCAAATTACTTTAATTATTACTTCGTTCTGACTTCCTGCTTAATAAGAAAAAATTAGTTTTGCTAAATCTCTTTAAATTAAATAGGGTTTACTGAAAAGTCTTTTTGCTATTTTTAGGGAGTAGGGAGTAGGGAGTAGTTAAGAGTCAGGAATAATAAGAGTTATAGAGGAATTAGTTGGCAGAATTGTCTCTTAATTTTTCTGTCCTACTGAGTCTTTTGTCCTAACTTTTTTCATATTCTTGACCTCAAAGCTGGTACTTTTTTCCAACAAAACAAACAAGTTGCTAAAAACTTTATCTATCAATGCTTTCATATTTATTCAGCCAGTCCTAAATATTCCTTCTTACTTCTTCCTTCTTTTTTTTCTTATTTCTGCTTTTTTTACTTCTGCCTTCTTACTTCTGCCTTCTTACTTCTGCCTTCTTACTTCTTCCTTCCTTCTTACTTACTTAATATGAAATCAGAAGAACAACAACATCCCCAATACAATAAAGATAGACAAATAGTTGATACTTTATTAACAGAAAAAGATACTGCTTACAACTTAGCAGAATTAGCAAGATTAAAAATTCGTTATCGAGGTTTTCCTGGAGCAAAAGATATTCAGGAAGACTTAGAAAAAGTATTAACAAAGTGGGAACTTACTGAAGAAAAGCTCTTTGAAAAAACTCGTGAAATTCATCGGAAAGGTCAACCATATAAACAGAAAAATACTGACCAAGAAGATTGGCTTTAAGTCATTTTAGTTATCAGTTATCAGTTATCAGCTTTAAATATGCTAATCCTAACAGTATTTTTATTTTAGTAGACCACAAAGTAGGGAAGTTGCATAGAATTTCTCTACAAAGTTATCATTTTTTTAATCTGATTAATTGACTGGAAAACTGCTATAAATAGATTGTAATTTTTTATCGTAGAGATTTGGTCTCCAAATCCTTGTTTTGCTTCAATTTGGAGGCTAAACTACTCCCTATTCCCTGCTCCCTACTCCCTACTTAACTATTAACATTAAGCTGTTTAGTAATAATATTAATTGGAGGAGAACAATAAACACATAATTCATTAGCAATTTCTACAGCTTCTTGAGGATTTTTATCTAAATACATTGCTGTTAAAGCAAAATGTTCTCCAGCTCCAATCGCTGCAAATTCATTAATTTTTTCGACTAAATAACTATCGCAAACACGGAAAATTTCTCCCTCTATTCCTATTAAATAATCATTTCTCTTGGAAAAAGAATCATCCTTAGATTTAGCCCAAGAATAAAACTCAACAATGAAATCTAAAACACCTTCTACAGTTGGTGCTGCTGGTTTATGATTTCTGGCAAAAATTTGCATAAAACTTAATTCCATAATTAAACCAACACCACCAATAACTAAACCATTTATTTCAAAAAGTTTGCCTTGTTCATCTCCAGTAACACGATAATTTTCTTTTAAATGACCGCATACTCGAATACTATCCGAGGCAAACATTAAGCGATCTGAATATTTTTTGGCTGCAACAACACTCATAATATTTAATCAAATTTACTCAAATTAATCTATGCTATATTAACAGAAGTATGCTGATTCAGCAATTAACAATTAATAATTACCTCTCCCTAAAAGGGAGTAGTAAACAATTAATAATTCAATAATTACAGCACTTCCCGTTGTTATGAGGTACACCCCCATACGGGCTTTCCGGTCCGCACTACAATATTCTCACAATTTACCTTGTACATCATTTGCTCGAAATACGCTGTGTTTAATTATTCATTATTCAAGGGAGGCTTCAAGGCCCGAATTATTTAATTATTAATTATTAATTATTGCCTATTTTTTGCGATCAACATGAAACTTTTGACTCTCATCAACACTAACAAAATTAAATCCAGCTTGTTCCATAATTTCTTCTTTTTTCCACTCCTTAATATAATTAAAATTTAGTGTTTGTTGAACTAATATTTATCCATCTTTCTTAAAAAAATAAGTTTTCTCAATGGATTCAATTTCATCATTTTCTGCAATTTTTTCTATCTCCTGAAAATCAACAATTCCTGTCGGGAGATTTTTTTGATAACTTTGATGTTCTCCCTGAATATTCAACAAAAATAACTCACCTTGACGCAGATGTTTAGCAACATTAATTAATCCCTTAATATCCTCATCAATATCCTTAGCATGATTTCTTAAGTCAGAGCGATCGCCTCTTTTGCTTATTACCCAAACTCCTCTATTTGAAACAGCAATATCAAAAGTTTTTTTTGGAGGTTCATATCATAGATATCTGTCTCTAATAATTTTCCCTATTCTCCTAATCTTTTTCTGGCAATATTGAGCATTGATGAACTAATATCTACTCCTATAAATTCAGCTTCGGGAGCAAGTGTCAATGTTCCTACACCCAATTCTAATATTTTTTTCTGACCATCTTTCATCAAAGAATAGACTTGATTAGCCATTCTTTGATAATCATAATTTTCTTGAGTCATCAAAAGATCGTAATAGTCGGTAAAACTGTCGTAATAATCGGCGACATTAGTATATTTATTCATAGTTAAAAGTTCATCTTTAGATAAATAGATTATAAGTATTAAGTTATTAGTTATCAGTTAGCCTTCTGGGTCGTAACTGCGCAATTCAGCAATAAAAACCTCAAGCTTAAGAAGAAGATTGAAACGAATATAGACATGAAAACTGGCTTTTATAGTAATTCTTCATTCTCAAATGAAAAAGCTTTTATCACAAACTAAAAGTAATAGCCGATAGCTGATAGCTCACGGCTGAATGCTTACAAAAGATATTAGTCTTGGACTGTACCTCACCATCCTTAAAAGTGCTGTAATATAATTATTACTAATTAAATTATGTTTTGATATTGTTTTTCTAAATTTAATTAGTTTCGTTTTTTCCAGATTGTAACAAAATATTTCACGAGCTTGCGTTATTTCAGAGATTTGGTATCATAATTTGTACATAAGGTATTGTGCCAATGTTGTGTCTAAAGCAGAGAAAAAATTAATCTTTAAAGCTCTACAACCAACTATTTTCGTTAATTACACTTCAAATTTAACAATTTTGAGCGTTAGAAAATAAGCTCAAAAAAACAAAATTCAGGCAAGTACAAATATTCAATAAATTTTCTAATTTGACAAAATAATGGATATAAGGTATATGGCTAAGATACTTAATATCTAAATGTTTAGGGGAAAGACATTAGTCCTGAACTGTGCCTCACCATCCTCATGGATTGCTGTAATTAGGGTTTGCGTATGGAAAGTCTGATGGTTAAGGTAGGGAGTAGCGGTCGTTTTTGCGCTTCGCAAAGCTTCGCTAACGGTGCTTGAGCCGACATGTTTGCGGAGCATGACCTTAGGAAAACGCTGCGCGACATGGAAAGCGAAGCATTCCGAAGGAAAAAGTGAAACTTCCTGAAGGGTGGGAGGGATGGGTTCCCTAACCATATCCAATCGACCAAAAGAGGGAGTAGTTAAGAGTTAGGAGAAATGGGAGTTATAGAAGAGTAAGGACGTTGCATGCAACGTCCGTACAGAAGAATTGTCTGTTAATTTTTCTACTCTTGTGTAAGCCTTATGTGCTAACTTTTTTAACCTTTTTGACCTAAAAGCTGGTACTTTTTCCCGACCTAAACCTAAAGTTGCTAAAACCATGATTAATGTCAATGCTTTCATACTTTTTCAGCAAACCCTAATTATTCTTAAATATCTTATTAAATTATTTGCGATCGCTATAGTTATAAGAAATGGCATCTGTTGAAAAAAACTGTAAGGATTGGGTCTCGAAACCCAAGGGCGAACGGATTTGGATACCAAACCCCTACGAGCAAATTGTACAAGTTATTTAGGAGTGCTATATATTTTTCCGGCAAATTTTTGATAATCTCCAAATAACCATTCAGGCAATTTATTTATATCTTCAATTCGTAATTGTTCAGGACGACAATATAACATTGCTGCTAATAAATAATTGATAGATTTTGGTGCTTCTATTCCTTGAGCAAGTTGAGTAGCTAAATGTTGTAAAAATTCCTGTTCACTTTCTACTAAATATTGATTTTGTATCCCACTATTTAGTAATGCTTGATAAGCTTTACCCATTTCACCTAAGTAAAAAGTTTCTAGTTTTTGAGGTTCTAAATTTATCCAAAAATCAGCAGTTTGTTTTCTCAGTTGACGCAACTCTTTAATAACAGATTCATCAGATGAATCTATATAATAAAGATTCACAGTTCCTAATAATTGATTCAAAAACTTTTGATGAGCAGAATCTAAACTTTCTGATTGATTTTCTGTTACAAATTCAGGAGTTTGTAGGGGTTTGCTTTCCAAACCGGGTTTGGAGAACAAACCTCTACGGATAGAATCTTCTGAAAAATGAGGTGATTTAGTTTGAAAAACTCTTTCTAATTTCTGAGCAACTTCTCTACTTTCAAATACCTGTTGATAATCATTAATTAACCAATTAGGCAAACGATTTTTGGCATCTCTGACTAACATTTTACCAGGAATAAAATATAGCATTCCCCCTAAAAGTGCATTAACAGCTTTAGGATCGGTTAAACCCATACTTTTATCGGCTAATTTTTTCATAACTTTCTCTTCTTCTTTGGTTTGAGCTTCGTTTTGAATCCCACTTGTTAATAAGATTAGATATGCTTGTTTAATTTTTCCTTGATAAATATTTTCCAATTTCTCAGGAGGTATATCTAACCAAAAATCAGCTATTTGTTTACGAAGTTGACGTAATTCTTCTATTAAATATTGATCGTTCGGGTCAATTTTATAGAGATTTACACAACCTATTAAACGATTTATAAATTCAGCAGTTAAATACTTTTCTTCTGTTGATTCTATGGTTTTTGGTTGATGAATATTTTGCCATTTTTGAAATAATTCTTGGAACAATTTACCTATTTGTAGAGAGTAACTACGACTGTCTAAAAATGATGGATTTTGCTGCATTTTTTCTTGAATTTCTTCCCGTTTTTGTTGGCGAAATTCTGAATTATTTGCCAACTTCAGCGCTAAATTAATATAACTTTCTTCTCCATCAGCAATAAGCTCCTCCATATTAATTTCTCGTAATAAAGCAGACGCTTGTCTAAACCTTAAAGCATTTCCTTCCACCACAACTGGTGGTACTCCTACCATTAAAGGATCTATTAAAGAAGTTGCGCCACCATAGGGGAAAGAGTCTAAATAGATATCTGCTAACTCTAAACATTTTTTGATATCTGATTTACTTGGCAATGCTTTAATAACTACTAACCTTTTAGTATTAACGTTGTGTCGTTCTAAAGTATTTCGCATTTGTTTGATAAAAGGTCCGACTGGATAATAATTCGTCCAGTTGGGGTTAAAGGGATACAAGACTAAAATGGAGTTTGGCACTGCACTGAGAATTTTTGCCCAAGTCTCACGCATTTCGGGAATGATTTTGTAGAAATTTGCCCCGGAAATAAAGATGGTAGTTTCGTCGGTTGCTCCCCAACTAGAGCGGAGGGGTTGTACGACTGGAAGAGTTTCGGCGATGGGATATCGGAAACATAGTCCGGAACCTTCTAAGTTGACTAATTTTTCGGTATACTGTTCTTGGGTGGTTTCGGTCCGAGCAGTTAATTTGCCAGAAATGTAATATTCTATTGAGGTCATCCCGGTAGTAGTGGGAGAATTAATAGATGTTAGTTGGATTCTGGCTAATTGATAAGTTGCTAGTAAAGTAGAATTTTTGGTAATCGCAGTAATATTGGAACCGAAAAAGAGAATATCAAGATTATCGTTACGAATAGTTTGTACTTGATTTTTTAATTCTTTTGGTAGTTGGAAAAATTTATCAGCACGACTTTGACAATATTGTTCTAAAGGATGTTTGTTAGAATTTATTGCATAGAGAAATATCTCAAATTTACTCCGATCTAAATGTTCAAAAACTGGAAGTAAAGAATAAGTTTCTGTCTGAGGAGTAAAGTGATCCTTGATAATTCCTAAACGAATTTTTTGGCGTTCATTAGGTCGAGGTGGCATAGAATAATTGAGCTGTAAACCAAGTTTTTTCAGAGCAAACTCAATAATTTCTGCCCGTTTGATATAGAGACTTTTTAAATTTGGCGTAGTCGTAAAATATAGAGGTATCCAATTAGAATTTTCCAGAAATAATGAAGCGCTCGCTTGCCATATTTCGGAGTCGGGATTTGTGGAAATATTATTATGAACATAACTCAACCAGTCATTCATAAAATGATAGAAATTATCTGTTTCTCCTATTTGTTGGAAAAGTTGAGGAGCAGCAAACATAAATTTTAAATAGTCTGCAGCAAACCAGTTAGGAATTGGAGCTTTTTCGTATTGAATTTCTAATTGATATGCTTGACGGTAAAGCATAGCTGCTAAAAGATATTTAATATCTAAAGCTTGGTTAAATCTTTTAGCAATATTAGCTTTGATTTTAGTGACAAACTTTTGCTCGGTTTCGGTTAAAGTTTCATCTTTAATATTGCTTTTTAGTAAAGCTTGGTGTATTTGACCGACTTCTCCTAAATAGGAAATTTTTAGATTTTCCAAGGTATTTATATTTAACCAAGAATCTGCAATTTGCTTTCTAATTTTTTGCAATTTCACCAAAGCATATTTATCTAACTGATTTTGTTGATAAAACTCAATTTCTTTATTTACTTCTGCTAGAGAAAGCAATAAATTATTTGCGAAAATATCTCCAGATTTATTAGATTCTAATGACTGAGATTTTAAAGATACTTCTGGCTGACTTTTTGTCTGACTCAAAGAAGATTCAATATAGTCAATATCTCCAGATTTATTAGAATCTAATGACTGAGATTTTAAAGATACTTCTG
>NZ_JAYKGW010000254.1:0-17281 GCF_035285525.1 Okeania sp.
GATAATCTTTGCGGTCATATTTCAGTTTTTCTCCATCTTTGAGAATAATTTTAATATCTTCTTGTCGAATCATTTTAAATTCCTTTATGAGGTTAAATTCTATATAGCTGATTCTAAGTAGTATGAATTAGGAAAAAAGGTTTGCAGCATAGACAAAATACTTTTTAAAGTCATACATCATACTAAATCAAATCTGCTATATTAAATTAAAATATACACCATTAAACATTTCTAGAAAAGAGGAATTAAAGAGTAGGAAGTAGGGGAAAAGAATAGAGAATTTCTGTCTGAATAAATGATTTAATTTTTTATCACAATAATTGGGTGGCGCTACCCAGTATTGATTGCAAAGCATTCCCTATGTGAATCGGCGAAACGTTTTTGGAGAGTTGCTCACATCCCTGTTACAAAAATAACTTCTGACTTCTGACTTCTGACTTCGTTAACGTTGGGAATATCTAATGATAATAACGTCGGAAATTGGATTTCTCTAACATCGCAACTAATCTTACTTTTCTTAACTTTAGGTATAACTGACGCACAGGTTAATTTTGATTGGGACTTACGCAGAATCACCATCTCTTGGTGGGCGTTCCCTTGCTACTAGCATTATCACTAGGTCGCATTATTATTTTATAGATACAAATGCTAGATGATGTATAACTTGACTTTTTGCGTAAGTCCTGTTAATTATACCGTCACTAACTTTCGAGTCAAGAGAGCCTCAAGTTGACTCTCGTAGAAAAACTTATCTTCCCCAAAAGCAGGTTTCAGGTCATGTAACCAAGTAGCATCTGGAGCAAAATCAGCAAAGAATGGTCGCTTGCACCAGTCAGGTTCCCGACCTTGCAAAAATGACAACACAAAAACCTTTTCCCTAGCAATTTCCGCAACACCATCAATAGCAACTTTTCCAGGTAAAGCAGACATGACTGGACCTCTTACTGTCCTGGCCAAACCAGACACCTTTTGTATGGCCTCTCGATAAATTTCCCAAACTTTCACCAAAGGAATCTCAAAATAATCCTTCGCCCCTGTTTGACGCTCCACAAACATATAGTAAGGAATACAACCCAGACTTACCTGCATTTGCCACATTTTAGCCCAAGTATCTGCCGAATCATTGATGTGACGTACTATAGGTGCTTGAGTTCTGATTTGCGCCCCTGTAGAGCGAATCCGTCGAATTGCTTCTTGAGCAACTGGAGTATCCAATTCCTGCCAATGTTCATAATGGGCCATTACTGCTAAATGCTTACCCTGTTGGACTATTTTTTCAAACAACCGCAAGGTGTTATCAGCATCTTCATCAGTAACATAACGATAAGGCCAGAAGGAAATAGATTTTGTCCCAATCCGAATAGTTTGGATATGGTCAAATTCTGGCTTGAGTAGAGGTTCGATATATAAAGCTAGTTGCCATGATTTCATGGTCATAGGATCGCCCCCTGTGAGCAATACATCGGTGACTTCTTTATGTTGTTTTAGGTATTGTTGAAAAATTCCTGATTCACGGGTGGCAAATTTTAAGTTCTCAAGTCCCACAAATTGAGGCCAGCGAAAACAGAAAGTACAGTAAGCATGACAAGTTTGCCCCGCAGTCGGGAAAATTAAAACAGTTTCTCGATATTTATGTTGAATACCAGGGACAGGTTCCTCATTGAAGGTAGGAACGTTGTATTGTTTTTGTCCTGCTGGATGAGGATTGAGTCGCCGACGAATCTGGTTAGCTGTTTCTTTTAAAGTATCTTTGGGAGCATTTTCTTTTAAAAGCTGAGTTATTTGACTACAGTCCTCTGAATCTAACATTTCTGGCTGAGGGAAGGTGAGTCGGAAAATTGGGTCGTCGGGAATATTATTCCAGTTAATTAATTGCTCTACTACATAATTATTGGTTCGGAAGGGTAAGACTTGGGCAACAGCTTTCATTCCTAGACGCTCTTGCTCGGACAATTTACTTAGTTGAGGTATGGAGTCTATATCTCTGGCTCCATAAAAGCGCATTTTTAAGGATTTAATTTCGATGTTCATAAATTTAACTACATTTTAAAAATTATTGTTAGTATATCTGAAAAATTATTGCGCTCACCATTGTTTTTAGTAAGATTTACATATTTTTACCAAGAAAAATGCTTGTTTGCGCAGCATTCCCCAAGAAAAGTGAGTCTGGCTCGGATCATTGATGTCAAAGTCCTAAAAATGGCTATAACCTCTGCTCATCCAGGAATGATACTAAATCCGGTTGAGAACGGAGATTTACTGGGAAGGTAAGGCAAAAAGAAGGCAGAAAGAAGGATTAGAGAGGAATTTGGAAAGTCACCTTTTAATAACCTGGTTTGGTATAATGTTCTATTTCACATAAAAGCCTCTGTCTATCTTATCTACATTTGAGCCTGTTTTTTGCTGTTTTTTTGTGTAAGTCCCGCTAGTCTAATGACCAAAAATGAATTAGTTCCTACATCGGTTTTCCTGGACAGTAAACCACAGTAGGGACGTTGCACTGCCAAAAATGCGTTTTTGTATAGGGAATGCTCCGCAAGAAAAAGCGTAGCTTTGCGATGGCAAACCACAGCATTTGCGGAGCATGACTTCAGAAAAGCAATCTCAAATTCCTAAAACTTCTTCCCAATGTCTAAGTCCTGTAATTGTTAAAATATTTAAAGGCAATCGCCAAGTAGCAGGAAAATTACCACTATTTTTGAGTTAAATAATAGGTAACTAGACAGTACAAAGTTCTAGGAATAATTATTACTCTTTGAAGGCTTTCAGCTATATAAAGGTGAGAAACTTCCTAAGAGAAAGTTTAAGTGCTGTAAGCCTTTTCCCATTAGACTGAAAGTCTAATCTCCGATTCTCAATTCTCAATTTGTACTCTCCAGATAGGTAACAAAAATTACTCTGAAGTTTTCTGTAATTCTGGTCTTTCTTCAGCAACTATTGCCTTTTCTACAGGACAAACTTGCAAACAAATTCCACAGTCAATACAGGTATCAAAATCAATCCAATACCAATCAGTTCCTTTAGTGTTTTTACCTAGTCCAGGATGAATACAAGCAACTGGACAAGCACTAACACAGTCAGCAATACCTTCGCAAATATCAGTAACAATTGTATGTGGCATTTTAGCTTTTTTTTGTTTAGTTAAAAGTAAGTATTTAGTGATCATTTCCTGCGGAATGCTGCGCCAACAGCCATCAGTTATTAACTATCAGTTATTAACTGATGCTTCTGATTTTTGACGAGTTATATTTTAGCAAAGGAAGTAGAAAGTTATTTCACTTATCAGTTCTTCCCCCCTTTCAAAGCTATCCATTTCCTACATATTTATTAACATAAAAATTGACAAAAGCGACAAATTATGTATAAATCCGGGCTTGGCTTTTTCGGGAGAAAATTGTATTAAAAAGTACACTACAAGCCACGTTCCGCACGTCAACTTGTAACACTAAAGTATTATAAAATTCAGTAGCTTAGTAGGTATTTATATTGTAGGAATTATCTTGATCAGGACTAAAGCCATGAACGCTATTAGTAGTGGAGCGTTTCACCTAAAATGGTGCAATAGATTTTGGTTGGGTTGAGGAACGAAACAAGGGCAAAAATCTTTCTCCCCTACTCCTCTACTCCTCTACTTCCTAATGCACATTTTTAGATGAAACACACCCTACCCATAGCCTTCATGGCTTTAGTCCTGTGTAGGCTATAAGTGAGGACTGTAGACAAGATTTTTCCTCCTCCTCTTCCCCATCCTCCCCACACTCCCAGAAAGGTTTCAGGAGTTATGGGTAATGGATAGCTTTGAAAGGGGGGGGAAGGAGGAAATAGGAAAGGTTGAGATTTTTTTATCCACAATTTTTGCCTAGATACGCTAGTAGGAATTAGAGAAAAATAATTGATAATTTATGTACAATAATTGATTTTATTTTTATGATCAGAGATGTACATTATCTTCAGTTAAATACTATGTAGTGACTTATCAAAAGTACCCTAATAAACCTTTCCCTTTTTTCCTTATTTCTTATTTCTTATTTCTTATTTCTTCAATTTAACTTTTGCAAAAATTGGTCATAAATTCGAGACTTATAACCAAAAACATAACTAGGAGAAGAAACAGTTATATCTGTACCACCTACATTTCTAAGATGATTAATTGCTGATAATAACATACTTTGTTTAACTACAATTGTGGCAGCATACCAGTCATTTTTTTCTTGAGAAAATACCTTAGCAATAGTCGGACCTTGGAAACCAGAAATACCAGTTAATTCACTTTTATCCATCAGCATATCACCTATTTCATCTGCTGACTTTCCATACACATTTGCTGTGATTGAAACATACTTTTTCGACTCCATCTGTGCTTCTAATAACTCTAAAATCACCTTAGTTGTTTCTATCTTAATTTTACTTTCTTGTAACAACCGTTTATTACCAATTAAACAAGCTTGGGAGTCAAGCATTGTACCTCCTTCAATTTGCTTTAAACGATTTTCTCTGAGGGTTGTACCAGTGCTAGTTATATCAGCAATCATATCAGCATATCCCATAGTTGGTGCTGCTTCCATTGCACCTTGAACAGCTACTAAAGAAAAATGTACAATTAATTTTTCGTAGAGCCATTTTTGAGTTAAATGATGATATTTAGTAGCAATTCTTAAACTCTTGCCTTTGTCCCTAAATAAGAGAGTTAATTCTGCTAAATCTTCTATGGAAGAAACATCTACCCAACTCTCAGGAACAGCCAAAACTAATCTACATTTACCATAACCTAACTTATCCCAAATTACTATTACATCATCATGGGATTGACCTTCCTCACAAACCACATCATAACCAGTAATTCCTAAATCAACACTTCCTTCTTCTACCTTTGTAAAAATATCTCCTGCTCTTTGAAATAAAATTTTTACTTGTGGTAAAGCAGGAATAAAACCAAAATATTGTCTGTCATTAGGTCTAGATACACCCAAACCACAAGCTGACAATAAGTTCATTGTTCCGTTTGCTAAAGAACCTTTACTAGGTAAAGCTATTCTTAAAAAATTATCTTTTGTCATTTCAGTTATTAATTATTAGTTAAGTAGTTGTGCAAAATTAATTTTCTATTGGTATAGAGGCAATAGGCAATAGGCAATAGTTAATATAGAGTTAGTAGAATGTGAATTAATTTTGCTTATGCACTTATCAGTATTTCCTACTAAATAAATTAGGATATTTGGAGTTTTATCAGCTTGGAATCTTCTCCTAAATTAGGATAAGAGACTCTAAATGCCAAAGTTGGTTTTTTCATCTCCTCAAAGAACTATATTTGATGAAAATTGAAGTTATGTACTTGCCTTTAAATAAATATTTCCTAAAAGTAAATGTATCAGGACTTAACCTAAAATATGAATGTAGACCACTTGTAGGATTTGACAGCCCTTAAACCCTATCTAGATATAGTTGCTCTGCTTCTTACTAAATTTACTACTTCCTCCAATGCTAAGTTTTTCCTTTCTCCTGAACTTAGATTTTGCAAAAGCACTTTACTTCCTTCTTTTTGAGCAGAATTTAAAATAATTACAAACGGAATATTCTGCTGATTTGCATACTCTATATTACTCTCAACATCCCTTCCCATTACATCAGTTTCTACTCTCAAACCTAACTTCCTCAATTTTTCAGCTATTTCTATAGAATAACCATAACATCTTGAACTAATTCCAACTATTAAAACTTCTACAAATTGATAATCGTTCAAACTAATATTAGCTCTTTCTAATAATTCCTTTCTCAATTCCTCCATCATATAGGAAAAACCAGTAGCAGGAGTTTCGGCTTTACCTCCCAAACTAATAACCAAATCATCATATCTACCTCCACCACATAACTTTCTTTCTAACCCCAACTTACTATCATAAATCTCAAAAACCATACCCGTGTAATATTGCAAACCCCGACTAATTCCCAAGTCAAGACTAATCCGATTTTTATCAATATTAAAAGCTGCTAAATTTTGCAAAATCTCTTCTATTTGTGTCAACCCATAACCATCAACACCATAAACAGAAAACAGCTTTTCTACTTCTTTAAAAACAGCAGTAGGTTCTCCTTTCAATTGACACAATTCAGTCATAAAATCCAGTGCTTGATTTAGTTCTTGACTTTGATTTTCATGTTTAATTTTTATCAACAAACGGTCTACTATTTCTTCTGGTGTCCGAGTGCTTGTCAGTCCGATATTCATACTTTCCAACAACTCAAAAATTGCTATTCGTGCCTCACTTTCTTCTAAATTTTGGAGAATTTCTGTAATTCTTTTAGTTGTAAAATTTGTATCTACTTCCTGCTCAATAGAACTCTTCTTTTTAAAAGCAGGATAAATTTCCGAAAGTCGATTTTCTACTACCTCTCTACCCTCTGTTCTCAGAGTTTCCATTTGAGTAAGTAAAAAACTACGAAGACGAGTATCTAACTCAAGATGGTCAAGAAAATTATGGATCACTCCAACATGACCAATAAATGTTTGATATTCAGTCAAACCTAAACGATCTAGACCTTGACAGGCCATACCAATAACTTCCGCATCAGCGATCGCTCCTGTGGCCCCAATTAACTCTATACCCATTTGGGTAAATTGCCGATATCTTTCTTTCTGGGGCTGTTCATAACGAAAAACTGGCCCACTATAATAAAATCTTACTGGCAAGGGCGCTTTTTGGAAGTTGTCCAAATAAGCACGGACAACTGAAGCTGTAAATTCTGGTCTGAGACAGAGGCGACGGTTACGATAAACAAAGTCGTAGAGACGAGAAATAATATCCTCACCAGATTTTTTCAGATAGAGTTCGGTATATTCTATGAGTGGCACATCTATGGGTCGATAGCCATAAGACTCAAAATTACCTCTCAGTGTACTTTTGATTTGTCGATCAATTTGGTAAGTGCTTGGGAGAGTATCATTAACTCCTCTAACTCTTGCTACCTTTGTAGTTTGCATAGACAAAATTTCATTAATTGATAAAAGATTGTTGTTTTCTCATCAGAATTTTGATACAGATGTATCAGAGCAAAATTATTTTATCTCTATCTGAGTACCAGATGATTTTATAGCAGTTCCCAGGGCAGTTAAAACATTCTAGTCATAGCCAGAATATAGGAGTTTAGTCTCCAAAACCAAACATAAATGGGATTTGGAAACCAAACCCCTGGAATAAAATGTTAAAACCTATTTTTAGATTGCTATATTTGGCAAGCGATCGCTATCCTTATACACTAAGAGCTGATTTTTGTATATATTCAATAAAAAATAATTATGTATTCAAACCTTCCTAATAGTTGGTTTCGTGTTGCCAGAAGTGAAGATTTATCTGCAAAAGAAGTTATACCACTTCATTACTTTGGAAAAGACTTCGTATTATTTCGTACAGAAGACGGTAAACCTCATATTTTTGATGCCCACTGTCCCCACTTAGGCGCTCATCTTGCTCATGGAGGTAGAATAGAAGGCCAAACTTTGAGATGTCCTTACCACGGTTGGTTCTGGGATACAAATGGACAATGTGCTGCTATTCCTTATTCAGATCAACCGAAACCCAAAGTCAAAATCCAAAGTTGGCCTGTACTTGAACTTAATGGTCTCATAATGATGTACTACCATCATCAAGGAAAACAGCCAGACTGGGAAATACCACAAATATCAGAACTTATTTCTGGGGAATGGACTCCTCTACGTTTAGTCCGTCAGTGGAAAGTACGGACTACCCTTCAAGATTATATGGATAACAGTGTCGATGTTTCTCACTTATATAATTTGCACAGTCGTACTTTCAAAAGCGCTCATAGTTATGGAGTAGAAATTGACGGACCAATATTAACTCATAGAATGTCTCAAAAATATAATTTATCTTCTTTAGCCGCAGGTAAATTAGTCTTAGAAGATGGTTCAGTTACTACTATTTATTATGGACCTGGTTATGATGTAAGTTTTTATTGGACAGAAGGAAAATTAAAACTAGGTTTATTAACTATTTTTACCGGAACCCCAATAAATAATGAATATCTCGATATTGCCATATTTTATAGTGTGAAAAAAGTTCTACCTTTTCCTTTAAACTTAATTTTAAATAAGATGTTAAAACAGGATGTTTTAGAAACTTTTCAACAAGACGTTAGTATTTTAGAAAATAAAAAAGATATTCATAATCCACTATTATATCAAGATGATGGTCCTGTGCGTCAGTCTCGAAATTGGGCGAGTCAATTTTACTCAGAAAATTCTCTGACAGCAGAAACTTTAGTTCAAAAATAGCCTAAGCATTCAGCCGTCAGCTATCAGCTATTAGCTATTACTTTTTTTGTTGTGCAATATTTACCATAAAGTAGGGACGTTTGGCTGCGCAACATGTTTGCGGAGCATTCCGGAACGGAAAACGCATTTTTGTTATGCAACGTCCCTACAGACTTATTACAAGGCGATCATTGAATATTTTCCCAAGAAAATTATTTAATTTCTACCTTAGCTCCTGCTTCTTCTAACTGCTTCTTAATAGCTTCAGCGTCTTCCTTAGAAGTTGCTTCTTTCAGAGGCTTAGGTACAGACTCTACCAATTCTTTTGCTTCTTTCAAACCTAAACCTGTAATACTGCGGACTACTTTCAGAATAGCAATTTTCTTATCTGAAGGATATTCAGTCAGAATAGCATCAAATTCTGTTTGCTCTTCCTCTGGTTCCGCTGCTGCTGCTGCACCTGGTGCCCCTGGCATAGCCATAGGCATCATCATACCACCGCCACCGGAAGCCGCAGTCACACCAAAAGCATCTTCAATTTGTTTCACTAATTCAGATGCTTCTAATAAAGAAAGTGACTTAAGTTGTTCCAAAATTTCGTCAGTTTTTGCAGACATTATTAATCTCCTATTTTTTGTTAGTTTACAATTATTTGTGTATTGAAAAAAGGGAACAGGGAACAATTAACAGGGAAAAGTTAAATTCTCCCCCCACCTTTGCTGAGAACTGATATAGAAACCATTGAGTATTTCTATCAAGATTTAATTAACTTTTTAGCAGGAGTAATTCTTACGAGAAAAAGGTTGAAAAATATTTCAATAACCTCATCTCCCCTACTCCCTTTCTCCCCTACTCTGGCTGTTGTTCCTTTTCAGCAACTGCTTTCAGAACCCTACTTACAGTAGCTGGAACCTCATTAATACCAGTAGCAAGCTGAGTAGGTACAGCATTCAACGTACCAGCCAACTTACTAGCGATACTATTAATAGCACCAGCCACCTGAGCAATTAACTCTTCCTTAGATGGCAGATCGGCGATCGCTTTGACTTGATCTTGATCTAGCAAACGCCCTTCCATCACGCCACCCTTAAACTCAGTTTTCTTGGTAGCTTTTTGGAAGTCTTGGTATGCCTTAATAGCACCACCAATATCATCCTTTAAGAAGAGAAAAGCATTAGACCCTGCCAGCAACTCTTCCATCGGTTGCCAGTTACTATCTTCTCTAACAGCAATTCCCATTAGAGTATTTTTAGTAACTGAACAAACACTCCCTGTAGGTAGTAGTCTCCTGCGCAGATCTGTAATTTCCGCAACAGTTAACCCTTGATAATTAATCACCAGAGCTAGTTGACTTTCACTCAAGTTTTGCTTGATATCTGCCAACATCTCTGCTTTTTGTTCTTTAGTTTTGCCCATGTCGATCACCTCCTTAAAAAACCAAAAACCCTGGCAAATTTTTGCATCTATCTGCCAGGGCTAAGAATTATAAAATTCAAATCAAGCAATTAAACTCACGATGTTTCACAACACCCTAATATTGTTATCTTTGAATAATTAACTCTTGAACCTCGGCAGGAAATTAAGCTATTAGCACCTGCTGTCTTCAGCTCTTCGATTTTAATTTTTTAGTTAAAAAAGCTGTCAGCACTTAACACTCAGCAATACAGCAAATTTTAAACATCTGTAACACAGCCTTCTAGGCTGTCAAAATTGTACCTGAATGATATAAAATCTGCCCTATTGTTTTTTTTGTTGAGAAAGGGATTCAAATCTCTTCTAAACAATCCTACTTAGAAAAGTAGGGTAAAAGTTGATAGCTAAATGCTGAATGCTAAAAGCTGATAGCTATTTGATTAAATTAAGCTGCTTCTCCTAATTTTAAATCTCGCAGACTGTTAACTTCAACTTGAATTGCAGGTCCCATTGTCGCCGATACAAATATAGTACGCCAATAACGACCCTTAGCTCCAGAAGGACGGTTGCGGTCTATACACTCTTGTAGAGCTTTTAAGTTTACCAGTAAATCTTCCGCTGAAAAAGAAGCTTTACCAAACATAACATGAACAATACCAGTTCGGTCCGCCCTAAATTCTAACTTACCAGCCTTAAATTCGTCAATTGCCTGTTTCAAATCAAAAGTTACAGTACCACCTTTAGGAGATGGCATCAAACCTCTTGGTCCAAGTAAACGTCCTAACTTGGCCACTTGAGGCATCACATCAGGTGTAGCGATCAACCTATCAAAATCCATCATGCCTTGACCAATTTGTTCAATCAACTCTTCAGAACCAGCTAAGTCTGCTCCTGCTTCTAGAGCTTCATTAACCTTTTCACCTTTAGCAATAACAGCAATTCTAATTGTTTGACCTGTTCCCTTCGGCAAAGCTACTGTAGTTCTTAGTTGTTGGTCTGTATATTTAGGATCGATCCCCAAACGAATATGAGCTTCCGCTGCCTCTGGAAATTTTGCTGTAGCCGTTTCCTTTAAAAGTTGAAGTGCTTCTTGTGGTTCATAAGTTCGCTCTTCTACTTTTTTCCTTAGTTCTTGTAATCTACGAGATACTTTTTTTGGCATTTAATCCTCCTGGGGTACTTAACGAAGTTCTACTTCTCCCCCTATATTTTTTACTTTCAGTTTGTACTGCTATATAAAACTGATACAAAGCGTCACATAACGTGACAACCGGATATTTACTTCCTGCTTCTACTGAGACCGTCGGCGGTTACTCATCCACAGGCATTGACGGGTCTTGCCCGACCGCATTTGTTTAGTTTATACTTACACTTAAGTATTAGAAATTGAATTAATAAACTCTGGCAAAAGCTTTAATTATTGCTCTGCTAATTAATTCTCAAAGTATTTACAGACAAAAGCTTTAACCTTTTTGGAGTCAAAAAAAGTAGCAGGTCAAGAGTCTAAAATGCTCGCGCATATTAGCATAAAAGGCAGACAAGGACAAAAAAATTGCTCCCCTACTCCCCTGCACCCCTACTCCCCTACTCTCTTTCTCCCCTACTCATTAATCAGTAATTGTAATACCCATATTTCTAGCCGTACCTGCGATAATTTTCATAGCAGCTTCAATGTCATTAGCATTGAGGTCTGGCATTTTGGTTTGGGCAATTTCTTGAAGTTGAGCTTTTGTGAGAGAACCTACCTTTGTCTTATGTGGTTCACTCGATCCCTTGCCCACACCTGCTGCTTTTTTAATTAAAACCGCTGCTGGTGGTGTCTTAAGAACAAAAGTAAAACTACGGTCTTCATAAACTGAGATTTCTACTGGTACTACCGTACCTGCTTGGTCTGCAGTTTTGGCGTTATATTCCTTACAAAACGCCATAATATTCACACCATGCTGACCCAAAGCTGGACCAATAGGAGGAGAAGGATTAGCCTTCCCCGCTGTAATAGCCAACTTAATCAGCGCTACAACTTTTTTTGCCATTATTTATGCTTTTCTACCTGATTAAACTCTAATTCTACAGGCGTATCACGTCCAAAAATGGATAATAGCGCCTTCAATTTATTTCTTTCTGGACTTACCTCAATTACATCACCTTCAAAGTCTTTAAATGGCCCCGAAAGTACTGTAATGTGGTCTCCTTCGGCCACTGTTAATTTGATGACTGGTTCTTGAGCTTGCTTAAATATCCTATCTACCTCTGAAGGACTTAAAGGTAGTGGTTTAACATGACCCCGCCCCCTTCCATAGGGACGTTTTTGTTCAGCTCCTACAAAGTTAATCACGTTTGAGGTTCCTTTGACAACTTGCCATGCTTCGTCATCAATTCTCCATTCTTTTTCGGCCTCGTGCCAATTTAGCCTCATTTGTACCAATACATACCCAGGAAAAACTTTTTCTTCACTATGTTGGCGACTACCGTCCTTACGAAGCTTAATTGCTGGAGCATGAGGTATTTCTATTTTAAATATCTTATCTGCAACATCAAGAGTTTGAATACGCTGAGTCAAATTAAGCTTAACTCGTTTTTCGCATCCAGAAGCGACTTGTACTGCGTACCATCGCAATTCTCCTTTAGCAAACTTTTTAGTTTCTTCTTCTCCTTGGTCTAATTCTTTTGTTTTTTGTGTTTCTTCTGAATCTAAATTCATCCAAACACCACCCCAGCTGCCCAACTAAATAACTCATCTACTAGGTAAATGATTGTTGCTGAGAGAATAACCATTAATAGTACAGCAACAGACTCACTTATTAGTTGCTCTCTGCTTGGCCATACTACTTTATCTAGTTCTCCTTTTGTTTCTTGAAAAAAAGTTACAGGACTAAAGCCTTCCTTATTTTCTTGTACTTTTATATCTTCTTTTTTGGCCACAATAATTGACTTCTCCGATACTATTGTGTTAATATTCGCTAACTATATATAGTTTTACTATATCTACCGGGGGTATACTTCCCAATTAGGACTTATCCATGAACGCTATTGGTAGTGGACTGTTTCATTTTAAATGTTGTAAATAGATTTTTGTTGGGTTGAGGAACGAAACCCAACAAAAATCTTTCTCCCCTACAGACGTTGCATGCAACGTCCCTACTCAATCTCCTACTCCCTAATGTACTATTTTAGAAACAGTCCACTAGGGTGGTTTTTAGGCGGTTGAGCGGACATGAAACGCTACGCGACATGAAAAGCGGTAGTGTAATGCACCAAGACTCTATATCTATGATCTAGTGTCTTTCTTTGCGTAAGTCTTATCCTTAATTTAAGTTCAGGTCTATAATTATACTACCGTCCCAGGACAGTATAAAGTACAGCCACTAGCCTACAGACACAGAAATTCTTACTGAATATGAGCTTCCTTGACGGGTTGACTTTTCAGAGGATACTGCTACTTTGGCAATGTTTGTGTTCAGTACCTGAATTTAGACAAAACTATTATGTAATCCTAACATATTTTATCTAAACAAAACCAATTAAAAATTCACCCTAATACAGGGTGAAGACTAAAAGCAAATTATTTAGTTACTAGACATCTGAAAACAAAGAAACAAGTTATTCTTAACTAGGGCTTACTAATTAGGGGTTGCTAACAAATTTTTTTTGCCAAGGCAGAAGCCTGAATCCAGCAATCCTGCAAGTTAGAAGGAATCATAATTATAGAACAATGTAGTCAAAATATCATCTCTTGATTTTCAGTTCCTATCTTGCCAAAAAGTTAGGATTTTTGGCAAGATAAGCTTAAAAAGTTGTACTTTTTCCCAACCTTAAAATGCTAAAATATTTACCAGTAAAAGCCTTGAGATTTAATCAGCAAACCCTAATTAAATCTAAAAACTATTACAAATAAAGATTTTAGCCCTTTTAGGTTCTGATTTCTCAGGAACCTTGGAACCTTAAAAGTGCCTAGTTTTCAGCTATTCATGTCCATGTCTGGAAAGGATTTTGGGCAAGAGAAAGGCCGAAAATCAAGGGATGATATTCTGACTACCTACTCTATAATTGTTATTCCTCGTGAATTCCAGGATGGCTGGATTCTGGCTCCTGCTCTTACCCATGATACTTTATTCGGCAAGCCCTAACTAACTTAGCGCGCCCTGAAGGACTCGAACCCTCGACATCAGGTTTTGGAGACCTGCGTTCTACCAACTGAACTAAGAGCGCATAATTGAGGTGTTAGATTCAATATCTAAATACTAAACAACCTCTATTTCTTTAATATAACATAACTCTTTATCAAATGGAAAAAAATTTTTGAGATTCTTTGGGAAACCATCAACTACTTTAGAGGACGGTCGAATCTTTGTTTGAGGCGAGTGGCTTTACCAACACGATCTCTCAGATAGTATAGTTTAGCTCTACGGACTTTACCTCGACGGATTAATTTAATATTGGCAATTCTGGGAGAATGGAGCAAAAAGACCCGTTCTACTCCAACACCTTGAAAGACACGACGAACTGTAATAGTTTCGTTGATGCCTCCGTTCCGCATGGCAATAATTGTACCTTCATAGGGCTGGACTCGTTCTTTTCCTCCCTCTATAATTTTAACCCCCACTTTTATAGTGTCACCTACATATAGTTGAGGCAATTTCTTTTTCGAGGCTTGGTTAAATTTTTCTATTTCTTCAGATTCAATTGAGGAAATTATTTGTTGGCCTTTCATTTTAGTTGATTAAAACTCACAATTTTTTATCATATACCAATAACTGTAAAAATATCAAGATATGGAGAGTACAAATTTAGAATTTAGAATTTAGAATTTAGAGTTGGAAAGTATACTGACAGTATGATTAGGAAAGGCTTACAAAACTTAAAGTTCCGAATATAAACAGGACTTACGCAACTGCAACGTATTTTCGTCGGATACGACGGTCGGGAAGCAATCTCAAACCCCTGTATTTCCTACCTCATGGCTTTAGTCCTCATAAAGTTTATCACCTTGAGATAGCTGAAAGTTTTAGCTAGTAATACAGCGGATTCGATCAAGCGTATGGTACAGCCATGACAGCCTAGAAGGCTGAACTGCAAAGGTTTTATCATTAATATTTGTACAACATAAACTTGGAATACGCTGTAATTATCCCTAGAACTTTGTACTGTCTAGATCAATATCTTGACACTATTACTATTCTGATATATCAAAGTTGACCCTGCTTTTCAGTTTTATAGAACTTAGGCAGAAACCCGGTTTCTCAAGGAAATTTCCTGGTTTTAGCAACAATATCACAACCATAAACCGGGTTTCTTAGTCGCTTTGCGTAAGTCCTGTTTTATTGTTCAATTGTTTTAATATTATGGTGAAAGCATTATGTCCCAAAAATACCGAGACTTTTAGAATATTGTGAGCTTCAGATTAACAAACATGGAAAGGAATATGAATACTCAACCTTCAAATCAGGGAGGCGAAACTCCTCAATCAGCGGAAGAAGTCCTAAAATTAGTTATTCAAGACTTAAGTAGTTTTCGCCAAAATTTTATAGATCACTTAGGCCAAGATGTCAATAGACTAAGAGTAGAAAAAGAGCAGCTCAATGAGGATGTAAATAAATTACGAAAACAATATGAACATTTGCAATCTCAACAATTAGAATCTTTGTCTCAGCGACAAATAGCCCAACAACAATTATGGCTCAAACAATTAGCCCAAGTTTTGGCCAATAATTTGCAACAACAGTTAGGCCATAAAATTAAAGAGTTAAGGGAGAGTGTTGACCCAGGATTACAAACAGTTAGTTTTCCTGAAGGACAGTTGCCAATGACTGTTCCTGAAGATAGCTATGATGAGTCTGCTAATGAGTTGGGATATTCGTTGTCTAGTGCTTTGGGTAGAACATTTGATACTATCAAACACGAGTTGGACAGTTATGAAAGTGACCTTTCTGTGCAACTAAATAATATCCGTGGTATTGAACAGCAATGTGAGGTTATTCTAGAAAATTTGGTCAGTCGCCTACAAGTACAACTAGAGAGAAATAGTACCATTTCATCTGAAACTTATCAAAATTCTCAGTCTGGAGCAACGAACTCAGTCAATATTACTTATGGTGAAAGAACAACTGCTGTTAAGTCCCCAGAAACAGCAGCAATAAGTAAACCTGAATCTACTAAATCTCAAAAGTCTGTTTCTCAAGTTCCAATAGGTTTAATTTTGGCTCTACTTTCAGCAGCATTATTATCTTTATTAAATGTTTGTGTCAAGATTATTTTCAATACACTACCACAGCCGCATCAAATTTTTGGTGGTTTATTCTCAATGCCAGGATTAATTAGTCCTAATTTTGGTAATTCTTTATTAATTTTATTACTACGATTAATAGTGGTAATGTTGTTGATGCCTGTAGTCGCAACATTTCTTTATCCTGCGGTTTGGAGTGATATTGAACGTTTTATTAAATCTAAAGATTTTTCCTTGTGGTGGAAAGTTATTGGTAGTGCTTTCTTTTTGTTTTTATCTCAGGTATTAATTTATATTTCTATTGGTAATATACCTACTGGTATTGCGATTACAATTTTCTTTATTTATCCAATTATTACTGTTTTATTATCGTGGTTTTTATTTGGCGATCGCCCTTCTTTGATGAGAAGTTTTGCTATTATTATTATTGGTTTGGGAGCGATTTTAGTTATTCCGAATGGAGTTGCTAATTATCAACAGGGAGTTTGGGCTGGAGTAGGTGCTGGTGTTACTTTTTCTGGATATGTTTTACTATCACAAATGTCGGCAGGAAAGCTTCATCCTATTCCTTTTGGTTTAGTTAATTTTGCGGGAATTTTTGTATTTTCTGCTTTAGGTTTAATTATACCTAAACCTATAGAATGGTCGGCTAGTATCGATCCGAATGTGTGGTCTGGTTTAATTGTTGGTGGTATTATTTTAGGAATTTTAGCAATTTCTAGTTATGCTTTAAATAGTTTAGCTACTAGATTTGCTGGAGCGGCAAGAGCATCTATTATTGGTACTTTTAGTCCGGCTTTAACTGGTTTACTTGCCTTTTTTACTATTGGAGAAGCGTTAGGGGTAAGAGAGGTTTTTGGCATAATTTTGGTAATTATTGGTGTTGCGACAATGAGTTTTGAAAGAATGTTTGGCAGGAGGAAGGAAGAAGGAAGAAGGAAGAAGTAAGAAGTAAGAAGTAAGAAGTAAGAAGTAAGAAGTAAGAAGTAAGAAGAAGGAAAAAGGTTTTAGTTATTTAGGAGAGAAAGGAAAAGGAAAGTAGATGAGTTTAATAGATCAATATTGTTCAATATCAAATTCGGATAATTATACCCAAGTCATTGAGACTAGAACGGAGTGGAAGGAAGTAATCTCCAGAAACTTTGAGATTGCTTTCTTCCTTCACAATGACGATTGTTCAATATTAATTATTCACTTTCCACCCTTTTTTTTATTAATTTGATCTTATTCAAAAACCCTAATTATTAATTATTCATTATTTTCCACATTCTTTATTTAAACTGATACTACCGGATTTGATATTATCTAAAAACCCTAATTATTAATTATTCATTATTAATTATTCATTACTTCTCACATTCTTTATTTAAACGGAT
>NZ_JAYKGW010000255.1:0-11131 GCF_035285525.1 Okeania sp.
AGTAAGCGCTTTTTTTCTGACGGAATGTTGCGCAGCAAAACACACCCTACTAGAATAACTAATGTTGAATTTCATGCCTCATAATTACATCTAGACCTAGACCGAGAAACCCAGTTTCTCTTAGGTAGTTTGCAGTAAGCGCTTTTTTTCTGACGGAATGTTGCGCAGTAAAACACACCCTACTAGAATAACTAATGTTGGGTTGAGGCACGAAAGCCAACCTACACCTGTTGGGTTTCGGGGTACCTCAACCCAACTTAAGCTTTTTGTAATGAATAGAGTAAAACTTAGTTTCTGGAGGTCAAAAAATGACAAAATTTACCACAAATAAATGGCTATATCTGATTAGTAAAATCAGCAAAGGAACATATAATTTAAGTGTTATTTTACTGACTACAGCAGTTATTTTATTTAGTGAAAATTTAGCGATCGCTTCTACTCCTCTTGTTGCTCAGGCAAGAATGGATAACCCCGAAATACAGGCAGAAAAATTAGTTCGTCTTGTACTTCGGTTAGGAGAACGACGGGTATATGTATATGAGGGAGAACAACAAGTTGCTAGTTATCCTGTAGCTGTGGGTAAACCAGGTTGGGAAACTCCCACAGGCAATTTTAAAGTTATTCAAAAGGTAGAAAACCCGGAATGGGAGAACCCTTGGACAGGTGAAGTCATGCCAGCCGGACCAAATACTGCTCTGGGATTAAGATGGATTGGTTTTTGGACTGATGGCAAAGACACAATAGGATTTCACGGTACTCCGACTGTAGATTCTATTGGGTATGCTGCTTCCCACGGTTGCGTGCGGATGTACAATGAACATGTGGTTAAATTGTTTGAGCAAGTACAAGTAGGTACTTCGGTAGTAGTAGAACCATAGTTTTAGTAATGGATAATGGATAATTGATAATTGATAATTAGGGTTTGCTCAAAAAAGTAGTGTACTGGCACATCTAATCAGTGTGGATGAGGGCGGGTTTGTCTAAATCTCAGAGTAACCATGAAAATTCTAGATAAAACCCGCCCCTACTGTTGCACTATTTTAGCTGTGTCAGTTATCCATTATCCATTACTTAATATCTGGAGCTATTCCTGCTTCTCGAAGCAACTGTTCCAGACGTTTAGCACGTTCCTCAGCAACTTGTTTGGCCTGACGTTCGTCATCCAATTGTTTTTGGGTATTATCCAATTGTTCCTGAACTTGCTCTAAACGTTGTTGAACCTGGAAATAATCTGCAAATAATTGACCATCTGGACGATACAATTGCCAAATTTCTGGCAAGATTTCAAACTTAATTCCTAAGCGTGGGGAAACCCAACCATTCATTTCGTCAATTACGTCTAGTAAAGCTCCAGAACGCAACCATCCCGTCAAATCATTTTTCTGCGGATCGTACAAATAATACTCCTCCACACCATAATTGTCATAAAATAGGCGTTTCTTACTCATCTCCTTCAAAGTATTTCCTGGAGAAAGAATTTCAAATACCACTTGGGGAGCAATATTATTTTCTTTCCATTGCTGATAAGAACCCCTATCTCCTTTAGGCACTCCAAATGTCACCATGACATCTGGCGCTTGACGTAACTTATTATTGCCTTGTACTGGATACCAAAGTAAATCTCCAGCGACAAAGACTTCCGGATTTTCGGCAAATAGCCAAGCTAGATTATGGTAGATGACCATGATCCAGCGAAATTGAACTGTATTATCTGCCATTGGTTGGCCGTCACTATCGGGATAAACAATTTCTGGATGGGTTTCGATTTCGAGTTGTTTAATCATAGTTTTTTCCTCAAAATTTCTGCAAAACCTATGTATTTCAATTATAATGTAATTCTGATTGTTTAAACCATCATTTGGGAAACAAGCTAAAATATTTACAGCACTTTTGAGGATAGTGAGGTACACTTAATCTCTTTGTAACACAGCCTTCTCGGCTGTCAAAAACAAGATGCTCAGGTACAGTCAATCTCTTTGTAACACAGCCTTCTCGGCTGTCAAAAACAAGATGCTCAGGTACAGTCAATCTCTTTGTAACACAGCCTTCTCGGCTGTCAAAAACAAGATGCTCAGGTACAGTCAATCTATTTGTAACACAGCTTTCTAGGCTGTAAAAACAGGATACTCAGGTACAGTCAATCTATTTGTAACACAGCTTTCTAGGCTGTAACAACCTGGAAGGTTGTGTTACCAAGATGACTAAAAAAAATTTTGTACCTCACTAACTCCGAAATTGCTGTAAGTTAATCGCTATCAAGATATAAAATATGTGGAAACCAGAATTATTAGCTCCTGCAAAAAATCTCGAACGTCTCAAAGTTGCTATTACTTATGGTGCTGATGCTGTTTATGTGGGGGGGCAAAAATATGGTCTACGAGCGCGAGCAGATAATTTTTCTGATTATGATTTGGAATATGGAGTAAATTTTGCTCGCGAAAATGATGCTAAAGTTTACATCACCCTAAACGCTTTTCTCCATGATGATGATTTTGAGGGATTGGCAGAATATTGTCAATTTATGGAATCTATTGGGGTTGATGGAGTTATTGTTTCTGATTTGGGGGTGGTGCGAGTGGTGAAAAATAGTTCTAATCTTGATATTCATCTCTCGACTCAAGCATCTTGTTTAAATTCTTATGCTGGTCAAATGTGGAAACAGTTTGGGGTGAAGCGTCTCATAGTGGGGCGAGAAGTTAGTGTGGTAGAGGGAGGAGCGATTAAATCGGAAACTGGTATTGATGTGGAAATGTTTATACATGGTGCTATGTGTATGGCATATTCTGGTAATTGTACAATTTCCAATTTTACAGCGGGTAGAGATTCTAATCGTGGTGGTTGTATTCAGTCTTGTCGTTTTCCCTATCAGTTGGCAGCAAAAACAGATGATCGCCCAGTTACTTTTATGTCTTCTAAAGATTTATGGGGTATTCATCAAATAGGTACGTTTTTTGAGCAGCAAATTTGTTCTCTGAAAATAGAGGGGCGGATGAAATCATCATTTTATGTGGCGGTGACTTGTAGAGCATATCGGCAAGCGATCGATGCTTATGCAGCAGGAAAGTTAACTCCAGAAATGGTGCATCAAATTGTGTCTGAGTTAGAATCTATTCCCCACCGTGATTATAATTCTGCTGCTTTGGAAACTCCTGCGGACAGTGATTCTGTGTATAAGCAGTTGGCAAGTAGTAGGGGTACTCACGAATATCTGGGAATAGTGATGGAGACAACAGCAGAGAATATTGTTTTGCAACTGGTTGAGTCTGTGGCAGTGGGAGATAAAATTGAGATTATTCCCGTCCATGGGGAAATAATGAGGTGGGAGGTGAGTAAGCTTTTTTCTGTGGTAGGCGATCGCTTGGAGAAAATGCGAGCAGGGAATGTAGTTTGTATTCCGAAAAGTGTAGCGCCAGATATTTTGGATGGTGTAGAGAAGTTAAATGTAGTCAGAATCGCGCCATTTTAATTGGTCATTTTAGTTATCAGTAGAGAGTGAACCTCCCACTAAAGTCTGAGGCTTAAAATACTAAGTTAAATATTTTTTCATCCCCGAACAAGGGGAGGCACATACCCTCATTTTTTGGTAAATGAAAGATGTATAAATCTAGAGAAACTTAATCTATAATTTCAAATTATATGCTAACTTTACCAAGTAGTTGGTCAAAAATTGAAGCCGAGCAGATATATCAAACAATCAAGGGGCCTTTGGTCTCTTTTTCTCAGACTCAAATCAAACTAGCAAAAAGATACGATGTTAAACATAAACATATCAAAGCTATTGAAAAAGGAGAAGTTTCTCCTAGAGGAAATATTGGTTTAGTTCCTTCTGAAAAAGAAGGTTATCATCTGAAATCAAAAGTATTAGGAAAAGGAGGAAATTATCGTTTTCATGGTCAATATATATATTGCTCGATTCTGAATATTGAAAGTAATAACGATCAACAAGTAGAGATATTGACTGTATGCCTCCTTATTCATAGCGGTTTACATCAATTAGGTTGGCTACTTTTACAGAACTATATTAAAAGCGAAGAGGAAAATAAAGAAGCTTTTTATATGGTACTATACTTTACTGGATTAATGACAGAACACTAATTTCAAAAAAACAACTATTATGCTGACACTAACGATGAATCAGATGTTAGAAAATTTAGAAAAATCATCTATAACATCCTTAAAGTTTATTGCTCTAGAACATTTGCAATCCTCTAATTTTAAAATATTTGGATATTGGGACGAAAATGATAAATTTTATGATGAAATTACTTTAAAACAGCCCTTGGATGTAGACTTAGCAAATTATTCAGTAGGTAAAAATTTGCCAGGAAATCTAGAAGAATATTGGATAAAACTCAAATTTTTGCTAATACCAGAACAACAGATATTAGCAGATTCAGAAAAATATTTTATCGCAGATAATATTGTTGGGGAAATGACTTTAATTTTAGATGAAAATTTTAAGTTTATTGACGAAATTTGGTCTATTGATATTGACTCGCCCTTTGTTATTGCTTAGAAGATGAGGTAGAAAATGAATAATTGATAATGAACATATCATATTTACAAAAATAATTTTTTTGTTGTTGAGAAGTTAACTAAATTTATGAGAAACTAAGATTCTTACTTAACTTCATTCAAAATGAAAACTGACGATATATTTTATCGAATTTTTCAAGACTTACCCGAAACTTTCTTTGAGTTATGGGGATAAATACCAGGAAAACTCAATGATTATCGTTTTGATTGAGTAGAATTAAAACAGACTTCCTTTAGAATAGATAGGATATTTTTGCCTCAAGGTATTGACCAACTAATTTATTTTACGGAGGTACAGTTTCAAAAAGACGAAAAAATCTATTTACGTTTATTTTCTGAGATTTTCACCTATCTTAGAGATTAAGAACCGAAGTTGCGTTGGCGTGCTATGATTATCTTTAAAAATCGTAGTTTTGAACCAACAGAAAGGGAAAGAGAATCTGTCCAACCTTTTTTAGATTCTCCCAATGATTTGAAAAAAATTATCTGGCTCAAGAATTAATGGCAGAAGCAGAAGTTATAGGAAAATTAAAGGTTGTTATGAGCTGATTAAAGGAAGGCTTTTCTGTGGAAAAGATTGCCGAAATTTTAGAACTAGAAATTGAGGAAGTACGACCAGCTATTGTTCTTTTTGAATTAACTTAAATAGTTGGTTGAGTTGAAGAAACGAAACTCAACTAATTATTCTCTATATTCCAGAGTATTGTTGGGAAATAAAATTACCACAAATAATTCGTCAGAAGTTAGAAGCTATGTTTAATATGAATGATTTGAAAAAAATTATCTGGCTCAAGAATTAACGGCAGAAGCAGAAGTTATAGGAAAATTAAAGGTTGTTATGAGCTGATTAAAGGAAGGCTTTTCTGTGGAAAAGATTGCCGAAATTTTAGAACTAGAAATTGAGGAAGTACGACCAGCTATTGCTCTTTTTGAATTAACTTAAATAGTTGGTTGAGTTGAAGGAACAAAACTCAACTAATTATTCTCTATATTCCAGAGTATTGTCAAGTGCGACAAGCTATTACTCAATTGAATTAACTGAGGCTTGCTTATTAATCAGCAAAGCATTAAGAAATAAAATTTTTAGCATTTTTAGGGTGTAAAATAGGACTTACGCCAAGACACTATATTTAGATTTAGCGTTCAAAACTATTGCACAATAGTTTTTTCACTCTATAGCATAGTACCTTTGCGTAAGTTCTAATCCAGTTGAACAGTTGTCCCTATCGACGATAGGAAGCAATCTCAAAGCTGCGCGGAGATTGCTTCCTTTCACTGCGTTCCTGTCGTAATGACTTGATAATTAGTGTTTATCTGAACATGATATAATTCCTCTATTCTAGAAATGTCTATTGAGAAATCACTGTATCTTCCCGGAACGCCAAATTTTGAATCCGCTCATCTAAAGACGGAGCTACATCTGGCTCCTGAAAAGCACTGTTTGCTGTTGGGAAAACTTGATATAAATATTCCGCCAGTGAATCTTGCTCCGTACCGAAAGGAGCAAAGTCGGCAACACCCTCAAAAGTTTCAGCGATCGCTTCATCTCTGACTCCATTTCGGTTGAGGTCTTCTGCCAATTCTAAATTCCCGTTACCATTTTTATCTGGTTCACCTAAAAGATCGACACGATCAAACAAAACAGGATCGGCATTCAAAAAATCAGGAAAAGGATAACTATCGCCACCGGCAGCGAGATAGCTAGTAGTAAGCACCCGGAAGGTACGACTAGGTTCCCCTACAAGTTCCCCATTTTTAGCAACAACCTCAAACTCATCATTGTTCAAAACAACTAAAGAAATAACGCGATCGCTAGCAGGAAGCTCTGGGTCAAAGCTAAATTTTAGACCACTTACTTGGGGAAACTGACCGGGGGTTGCACCAGGAGCTACCGCAGCTACCCCATGTTCAATAGTCTGCAATAGTTGTTCTGCCGTAATAGTAATTAAAGTGAGTTCGTTGTTAAATCGGAGAGAGTTGTTGATATCAAGTTGAGAAACCTCTCCTTCTTCCTTGCCTGCTTCTGGGTTAGCAGCAGGAGGTAATAGTTCAAAATCATTGGGATCGGTGCTGCCACTGCCAGCGTTGATCACCCCAATACTAGCACGAATACCACCCCCATTTTTGATCACAACTTGTGTTGTATCGTCTACTGTTTTGGCATAGGCTAAGTCGGCATCAGCAGTGAGGTTGCCTAGATTAGTTTCTTCAGTACGGACAAACGCCCGCTCACCTCGTAAAAATACAGCCGTGTTACCAAAAATGTTGCTATCCTGAGTAGCAATGACTCTATTTAAGCTATCAGCTATCTCTACAATCTCCGGATCAGGGTTGCCACCAGTGGCAGCAACACCTGCATCGTCGGTAGCGTAAGCTCCACTAATATTTGGATCGATGCTATCAACCATGAGCATACCATTAGCATCGAAGTCTACCACGAGACGACCAACATAAGTATAATTAGCTTTTGTGTTAACTACAGCGATTTGGTTGCCGTCTCTATCAGTTTTGAGAATAGGATAATAACCAGCGCTGGTATCTCCAGCACGGAGGCGATCAGTTTCATCAGACAACAATGTGTGGGAACCACCTGCTATGATAATATCCACATCTCGCAGACGATGAGCAAGTTCGTCACGCTCAATATTCAACTGTTGCATGTGGGATAAAAGAATCACTTTATTAATACCTGTTGCTGTCAAATCATCCACAGCTTTCTGAATGTAAGAAGCTAGGGCGTCGTAGTCTGTATGATTTTCCGGCAGTACGACCATGTCACCAGAAGAAGCAATCACAGGTAATAATGGAGTGACTGCGCCTACAATACCAATTTTTTCGCCACCAACAGTTATGATTCCTGTTCCAGCTAATTTTCCCGCTGACAGGGTACTAATTTCTTGTGCGTTTTCTGTCACTAAGTCTGCCAAATTTTTATCTGTGCTGAAATCCAAATTAGCACTCAAATAAGGAAACAAGGCTCCACGGTATTTCCCAGAAGGTTGAATGATGTTTCTCACTTCGTTAGTTCCCAGATCGAAATCATGGTTGCCAACAGTAGACGCTTGGATGCCAAGTTGGTTATGGATTTCAATATTGGCGTGGCCAATACCTGCTTTGCCCACAGGAGTATCATTGAGGCTGGGATCGCTGCTCGCAAACAGGAATGGGCTGGGAATATAGTTATCTCCAGAGGAAAGGAAAAGGGTATTAGGGTAGTCATCTTTGAGGGAGTTGAGGACAGCGGAAAAGCGAGGTGCGTCTTCTAAAGCTTCTAAACCTGCTTCAAAGTCAGAAGCATGGAGAAGTTGCAGGGTAAAGGTTGTATCATCTTCGGCAGTGGCGCTGTTGAGACCAAAAAAGATGCCACCAACAAATAGAAGAGCGCCTAGTGTGGCAAGAAGCCATTGGACTGGAGAAAAGGTTCGATTCATTTTGATCAACTTCTGTAGGAATTTTTTGACTAGATTGTTGAACCTTGGATAAAATATCCACAGGTTCATTTTTTTGAATCACTTAGTTCCCTAGAACTATTTTTGGTATTCATTTGATATGATATAAGATAGTGGCAAAAATCAAAAGTTGGATGAAAGTCCTCAATGTTAAATTATCCTTATTGGACCGACAAACCTTAAATAAATAAGGTTTGCTGAAAAAGCCTTTTTTAAGGGGTGGGGTAACCGGGAAGTAGGGGAGTAGAGGAGCTTGAAAGTAATTTTTTTTCCCAACTATCTGCGTAAAATAGTAACTTGAGGAGCATGGTTGAGCTGATTTTTCGGGAACCGTAAACTAGGTACTTTTTCTCGACCTAAAAACGCTAAAACCTTTATTTTTTAATACTTTGATGTTTAATCAGCCAGCCCTAAATAGTGTATGAGAAAATGGGGCGATTACGAAAAAAGCTAAGGCATAGTTTGAGCTGTGTCAGTCTACTGAGAGCTAATGACTAAAGTCAAATATTGAATAATAGTGTACATTAAAAACTAATATGACTTACGCAAAGCTACTATATAGATTTCCAAAACTATTGTGCAATAGTTTTAAACGCTGTATATATGGTATCTGGGTAAGTCCTGACTAAGACTAAAACTTAATAAACACAACTTACTTAGTACCGTTATAAGCAGTATGGGCGTTTCATGTCGCGCAGCGTCTTCGTATAGGGAATAGGACTCTTGACCTGTCGCGAAGCGAAAATGCTATTTGCCCCTACAGATGGTGTATAATTTTGTTTTTTTTAAGTCCTGACAAATTTAAAATTAATTTACGATAACCAAATGTTGAAGCAAAACATCACAAAAATTTCTATAATAATAGTAACTGCTGTTGGCGCTCTCTTATTAGGGATTTTTTTTCCAGACTTTACCACCACGAACACAACCTCTCAAAACACTACTGGAAAACCTAAATCAAAGTTAGATGTAACAAATTTTGTGTCTTGGCCACCAGAACAACGCCGTAGTGAATTAGAAAGTGCCACAAAAACAGGAAACTCTCTAAATGTCAGTCGCGCTCGTTACATTCTAGCTAATGATTTAATTGAACAGGGACAAGCAGAGTTAGCGATCGCTCAACTGAAAGATTTAGAAAAAAAATATCGAGTTTTAGCACCATACATTTTGGTAAAACGGGCGCAAGCTTACGAACAAATAGGGGAGACAAACAAAGCACAAAAAGCTTGGCAACAACTATCAAGAAGTTATCCAAAAGAACCAGTGGTGGTAGAAGCTTTGTATGTGCTAGGCAAAGAAAAACCCGAATACTGGGAGGAAGCGATCGCTAAATTTCCTGGTTATCCAACTACAGTAAAAATTGCTCAAGAAAAATTACAGCAAAATCCTAATCAACCAGATTTGTTGTTGCTCATTGCTAAACATGGTTTTCATGTACCAGAATATGGCACGGTATTGGAACAACTGAGAACCAGATATGCTGCCTCGCTAACTCCCGAAGATTGGGAAATGATTGCATTTGGATATTGGGAAAAACAAGATTATGGTAAAGGTGCTTTAGCATATCAGCAAGCAGCTCAGACACCCAAACATTTGTATCGTCATGCCAGAGGTTTATGGTTAGGAGGAAAAACCAAAGAATCTCGCCAAGCTTATCAAAACCTGATTAATACTTTTCCCAATGGCGGAAAACATACAGCTTTAGGTTTGATTCGTTTGTCGAGGTTAGTTGACCGAAAAGAAGCTATAGTTTATCACGATAGAGTAATTGCTAATTTTCCTACTCATGCACCGGAAGCAATTTTAGAAAAATCTCAGTTACTTGATAAACTTGGTTCTGCTGATTCAGCGAAATTAGCGCGTCAAAGATTATTGAGAGAGCATAGTAAATCTGATGCTGCTGCCGAACTCCGGTGGGAGTTAGCTGAACAAGCTGCTCAAAGTGGCGATCTAAAAATAGCTTGGAAGTGGGCGCAACAGTTGACTGTAGAGAATCCCGATCATAAGTTAGCAGCCCAGGCAGGTTTCTGGATCGGTAAATGGGCGCAACAACTGGGAAGGCAAGAGGATGCTAAAACAGCCTTTGAATATATGATTTTACGGTATCCTCACTCTTATTATGCTTGGCGCTCGGCGGTGATGTTGGGTTGGCCGGTGGGGGATTTCACCACAGTCAGAAATTTATCTCCAGAGGTTGTACACAGCAAAAACCGCGAACCACTGCCTTTTGGTTCTGAAACATTGCAGGAACTATATCAAATCGGACAAGATGAGGATGTTTGGAAACAGTGGCAGGCAGAATTTACAGACCGCATAGAGCCAACTGTTGCGCAACAGTATACTGATGGTGTAATGAGGATTGGTGTAGGGGATAATTTAGATGGTATTTGGATGCTGACTAGCTTGAGTCAACGGGAAAAACCAGAGGAGATAGCTGAGTATAAAGCTTTGAAAGCAAAGTCTACTTATTGGCAAACTTTGTATCCTTTTCCTTATTTGGAAACTATTGTGAAATGGTCTAATCAACGAGAGTTAAATACTGTTTTGGTGACTGCTTTAATCCGTCAAGAATCTCGTTTTATGCCAAAAATTAAATCGGTTGTGGGAGCAACAGGATTAATGCAAGTAATGCCACAAACTGGAGCCGAAAGTGCGAGGAAAATTAATCTGGCTAGTTATGATTTAGAGAATGTGAATGATAATGTTAATCTAGGTACTTATTATTTTGATTTTACTCATCAAGAGTATCAGAATAATTCGATGTTAGCAGTAGCGAGTTATAATGCAGGTCCGAATGCTGTGGGTAGTTGGTTAAAGCGGTTTGGGTTTAATGATGCTGATGCTTTTGTGGAGAAAATTCCATATCCAGAAACCAGAGATTATGTGGAGTCTGTGTTTGAAAATTATTGGAATTATTTACAGATTTATAATCCTGAAGTTTCTCAGTTAATGGAGCAGCATTTCGCTAAATATAAAAAATAGCCGTAGGTTGGGTTGAGGCACGAAACCCAACAAATACAGTAGGTGTAGGTTGGGTTGAGGCACGAAACCCAACAACTACATCATATTTCGGGTAATATCAAACAAGGAAAGCACCAGAAAATCCCCCAACCCTCCTTTGAAAGGGGAGTAGAAGAGGAAAAATT
>NZ_JAYKGW010000256.1:0-6206 GCF_035285525.1 Okeania sp.
CAAACTTTCCAGCCCAAGAGAAATTTATCTAATTCTAATTCTGAGACTTTCTACAATCAGAAAATTTCAGTGACTTTCTTTTCTCTAGAACTCTTTTTTGAGGAATATGAGAAAAATTGATTTCTGGGAAAACTGCTCGGAACAGAAGATTAATATTTAGGCAAAGTTCAGAACATTTTATTCATCCACAGAAATCATATTAAATTAAAGACAATCCCAGAATAATTACAAAAATTAGTCTGAAAATATATCAGTTTTTTCTGGCATTCAAATCTGTAGCAAAATCTTCATAAGATCGTAATGATGTAACCTCAATATTTACATATTGCCCTAATTTTTTCACAATGGGTAAATCCATAATTATTTGGTCAAGTTGATCGGAAGATTCCACATTAACAATAGCTATTACTCTACGAGTTCCCACACACTTCCAGATATTTAGTACAACTCCTGCTTTCTGGGCACCCATTGCAGCATCTGCTTCTTCGCTCCAAATAGTAAATAATTCTTCTTGGCTCATAGTAGGAGGATATTGTACTCGAAAGTCTAAGTGATACAACATAGTGATTTTAGTTTACATAACATCAGTTTCTAATTCTATCATGCCAAAAGAATGTAATACCATTTTGAAAAAAAATTTGACTCTAGGGGTTGATTTACTAAATCTCTCACACTAAACAAAAAAATTATTGGAGATTAAATTTTACAACAGATTCCGCTTTTATCAGGTACACCTAAGCGATAAAAATGCGAATATTTAATAATTAAATATATGCTTCAGATACTGGGAATTTGCTATATATTTATCTGCATTTTTCATTTCTAGTTATGATAGAAACTAAAACACCAAAGTTTGATTGACTAACTGCCAAATTACTTGATATGAGACTATGTAGAAAATTGATTTATGTTTAAATTTTTCCTGAACGGATGATGAGTATTTATTGGAACCTCACAGAATTTTACTTATCCAAAGGAATAATATTAAATGAAATACAAATTCTCTGACTGTCTCCAATAAATGGAATAGTAGAATGCCAAAAATAGGAAGGAAAAATTACTAATAATCCTGGTTGTGGTTTAACCTTATACTTTTCTTGATTTTCCATGTCTAATTCTGATATAAAACAACTGTCAAAATTTAAGTAACCTGCCCCAGAATTATTTTCTTTTATAGTATTTGGAACTTGAATATAATAAACCCCACTGCAATAACTTTCGGGGTGAATATGAGAATTTTGGAATCCTTCCGATTCTAAAACAACTGCCCAACCACTTAACTTCCAGTCTGAGGGTAAATTATGAAAAAATTGATAATTAGAGTTATCCGTAAAACGACTAAAATAATCATGGAGATAACGATTAATTTTTTGACTTAGTGTTGTCATTATAGGATTATTATCTGTAAAAATTTCGTAGGTTTGACTACCTCTATTTATTGGTTTACCTGGTCGATTTTTTAAAAGAGTAGGATGTTGAATAATGTAATCTTTCAAGTCACTATTATAAGCTGTCAAATTTTCCCATCCTTCTACATTCTGAAACTGGTATTTAGCTACTAATTTTGAACAATCAAAGATTGATTCAGCTTCAGAATTTTTGTCTATATCTTGTAAAGCTAAACCCAAATGAGCATAAGCTTTAATATGTTTAGGATTAATATTTATAGCTTTTTCAAATTGAGCGATCGCTTCTTCAGATTTACCTATTTCTCGCCAAGCTATTCCTAATTTTGCATAAGCATCAGCAGAATTATAATTAAGTTTAATAATTTTCTGATATAGCTTAACTGCTGCTTCCCAGTCAGATTTTTTTCCGAAAATTTCTGCTAAACCTGCCATAGCATTAACAGAATTTTTATCATGCTTTAATGCTGCGTTATAACTATTAATTGCTAATTCATATTTTTCCTGTTGACTTAACAGAAAACCTAAATTTATATGAGCATCCGCAGAAGTAGGAATTAAATCAACAACAGCTTGATAACAAGCTTCAGCTACATCGACTCTTCCTTGTTCATAAAAAGTAGCAGCAATATTAGTTAAACATTCTGTAGAATGAGGATTAATTTCTAATGCTTTTTGATAAGTTTTTTGTGATTCTTTGAGGTTGCCACGGCGATAAAATGCCATACCTAAAGATGATAAAGCATCAAAATTATTGGGAACTATTGAAATAGCTTTTATGTAGGCAGATATTGCTTTATCCAACTTCCCTTGAGTTTGAAATATATCCCCCAGAGTTATATTAACTCGCGGATGATTTGGATTAATAATTAAAGCTTTTTCTAGGGAAGCGATCGCTTCTTCTATGATTCCTTTTTCTGTCAAAGCAATTCCTAAATTTAGGTAAGAGTCAGCAGAATTTTGATTTAGTTCAATCGCCCGTTTATAACAGTCAATAGCATTATCTAGTTGTTGAGAAGCGCGATAAGTATTGCCGAGATTATTGAGGTAGCCAAAATTATTAGGTTCTAGATTAATAGCCTTATTTATTAAATTTATGGCACTTTTATTATTTCCCATTTGCGCTTTAAGTACCCCCAGATAATTTAAGACTTGAGAATTATTTGGTTCCGACTGAATAATTTTTTCATAGATAACTTTTGCCTCTTGTAGTTTTCCGTTTTTGTGAAAAGATAAAGCATAGGATAAGGCATTTTCTGGGAGATTATTGTTTAGTAGTTTTTGACTTTTATTTTTAGTTGCTTTTCTTCTTTGTTCTCGGTTCATATTTTTTATCTTTATCAGTAGTTGTGCAAAATAAATTTGTTAGTGGAAAGAGAAAAAACTGTAAGCATTAAGTAGTCAGCTATCTATTTTATTTTCAGATAAAAGCTTTATGATAGGGTACGGTTCCCGATAAATCGGTGATAAGTCAGCAATTTTATCTGACTACAAAATTCGGCTTTCACTTTCTTTATTCGTTTAAATATTTTCCTTAAGGTTGAGGTTTTTTCGGATGTGTAACTAATTTTGTTTATGAACTTAGCTAATATCAGGTTAATAATTTTTCAATACTAAATATAACAATCCGTGCAGAGGTTGTAACAATTCAAAAACTAGAAATAAACCCCAAAACTATTACCCATTACCCATTGCCAAAAACCAGTAAGATTTTTGACACGAATAAAGTAGGATTGCTATAGCATTAAATTTTTGAATAATTTTGAAAAAATAATTGAATCAAATATTTAATTTATTTAACCTTTCTTTGACTAAGCTACCTAGTAATTTTTTTGGGGTTCATATCAATTTTGAATAAAGATAAAAATCTATCACCTTTAGCAAATGAGTAAGAGAGAATTAGGAAATATAAAAAAGTATTTTTCCCAAATATGAGAAGCACTCAATTTGTTCATTATAGATCGATAGAGTTAAGATAACAACAAAACTTATAAACTATGGAACTATTAGAGCAGCTCTTGAAGTTATAAAACTGCCAAAAAATATTTAACTGAACTGTATTCCCTTATAGATAACCTGATAATCTAAAATTAACTAAACAAAATAAAAATATCACAATATCGCTCCAACAAAAATAGGCGCACTACGAAGAGCAGCTCAAAAAATAGGTATTACTTTAGCAGAATATATAGCAAATAAAGAAGTAGATTTAAAATGGTGTACTAAGTGTAAACAATGGAAACATATAGAAAATTTTGGGAAGGATAAATCAAGATATGATGGATTAAATTCTATTTGTAAAAGTTGTAAAAATCAACGCAAAACATCTCGACCCGGACGTAAAGAACGTGAAGCTAAAAAGCTTGAAGGTTTAAAATGGTGTAGAGGATGTCAAAAATATTTGCCTTCTCAAGAAGTTAAATCAGGAGCTTGCAAGTTTCATCTTGCAGCAGAAGCTAGACAAAGATATGCAAATAATGAAAAACATAGATTGGAAAGAAGACAACATTCTCGTAGTAGAAAGAGAAATGTCGATCCGATCCCTTATGAAGGACAAAACTTCTTGATGGAAATATTCGAGGCAAAATGCGCTTATTGTTTCAAACCAGCTAATACTTGGGACTATATTATTCCTATATCTAAAGGAGGACAAACTACACCTCGTAATGTTGTTCTTGCTTGTATTAAGTGTAATAGCTCTAAGAATAATCAAGATGAAGATGTTTTTGAATGGATGAACAAAAAATCTATTACTCCTCATCCTGAGTTTATCAATAGAATTATTATTTCTAAATGTGGACTTTATGGTTAGATCAGTTCTACCTGTAATTCAATACTTATTAGACATCTCCAATAATAAAAAATAAAACTAATTATTTCCCCTTATTCTCTACTTCCTCTTTTCTTTAAATGTCTATTCTATTACCGAATAATTAATAATTAAATAATTAAATAATTAAATAATTAAATAATTCGCACCTTGAAGCCTCCTCTTTAAAGGAAAAAAAGCGGTCGTTTTCGGCGCTTGAGTAGACATGAAACGCTGCGCGACATGAAAAGCGGAGCTGAGATGGATGGGTTCCCTAACCATATCTAATCTCCCCTTGAGAAATAATTTTTTTCCTTTGATTCAATCCTCTTCCTTTTAGGGAAAGGTAATTATCAATTATCCATTATTGAATAGCTTTAATTCAATCTGTGTACTCAAAATACAGAATTATTAAACTCTAATTATCAACTAAAATATTTTTATATTAATTACTAAATCATACTTTTTTTAGTTAAAATAAACTTTTCTCCAGAAAGATGAAAACTGAAAATAATCTCAATAAAAAAATATAATAATTGCTGAATATCAAGAATAGTTAAATATTAAAAAAAGACAAAGATATAGACAAAACTTCCCTAAAAAACTTATGTTAAACAAAACGAATTAAAAACTTTATCTAATCATGGCAAAACTAACTCACAAAGAAATATTCGACCTCCTAATCAAAGAAGTTCTTGAAGCTTTCCCACAGATGGAAAATAAGTTAGATTTTGTATCTAAAGATATTTTAGATCATCTTCTCTCTAATAGCGATCGCGTGCGAGAAAGATTGCGTAAAAGTTCCTTTACAAAAGATGATGGAGAAATTAGTCAAACCGAAGCTTTTTTGCTTACCTGGGTGGATGAAGTATGGGATGTAGAAAATGGTAATCAAGAATTATATGAGAAATTTATGTCTGAATTAAATGGAACACCACAGGAGTTTGATTTATATGACAAAGAAGTACCTTAAATTAATTAATAATTAATAATGAAAACTATAGTAATCTGTGCTGGTGTTGTCACAAATCAAAAACTATAAATTAACTCCAAAAACCTTACTTCTTGTCTTCAGAACTATTCCCAAATAGTAGTAGAATTTTTGACAATAATAAAATCAGATTGCTATATCTCTAATTAATAATTGATGGATAGTAGATAATAAAAACTATCTCTAATTAGGGTTTGCGTATGGAAGTCTTTTTGCCAAGGTAGGGAGTAGGGAACAGTCAAGAGTTGGTCGGAAAAATTATCCCTTGATTTTTCGGCCTAACTCTTACCAAAATACTATTTTTTTTAGCTTTCTTAGGCAAAAATTTGGTACTTTTTTTACCTACAAATTCTAAAAACTTTATCTATCTGTTAATGCTTTTATATTTCATCAGCAAGCTCTATTTCCAAGAAATTATCAACGATATTTTACTTCCTGATTCCTTTATCTATCTGTTAATGCTTTTATAATTTCATCAGCCAATTCTATTTCCAAGAAATTATCAACGATATTTTACTTCCTTTTCCTTATCTATCTGTTAATGCTTTTATATTTCATCAGCCAATTCTATTTCCAAGAAATTATCAAGTTATGTTTGCCCAATATTCCGTAGTAACAAAAAAGATTATCAATGATATTTTACTTCCTTTTCCTTATCTATCTGTTAATGCTTTTATATTTCATCAGCCAATTCTATTTCCAAGAAATTATCAAGTTATATTTGCCCAATATTCCGTAGTAACAAAAAAGATTATCAATGATATTTTACTTCCTTTTCCTTATCTATCTGTTAATGCTTTTATATTTCATCAACCAACTCTATTTCCAAGAAATTATCAAGTTATGTTTGCCAAATATTCCGTAGTAACAAAAAAGATTATCAATGATATTTTACTTCCTTTTTCCTTATCTATCTGTTAATGCTTTTATAATTTCATCAGCCAATTCTATTTCCAAGAAATTATCAACGATATTTTACTTCCTTTTCCTTATCTATCTG
>NZ_JAYKGW010000257.1:0-49396 GCF_035285525.1 Okeania sp.
ATGTTTGGCAAATTTATCCTCAGATTTTTCCTGTAGTTGAAAATTCATATGGTGTTCCTTAATTATATTACTAATATTTGATTTTGGGGTGGGGAGACCAAACTCCTACAATTTTTTTTCATAATAAAGAAAATTCATATGGTGTTCCTTAATTATATTACTAATATTTGATTTTGGGGGTGGGGAGACCAAACTCCTACAATTTTTTTTCATAATAAAGAAAATTCATATGGTGTTCTTTAATTATATTACTAATATTTGATTTTGGGGTGGGGAGACCAAACTCCTACAATTTTTTCATAATAAAGATTGGCAAGTTTTACATCAAAAATTCAGACATTTGATGAGAAATGTTTGGCAAATTTATCCTCAGATTTTTCCTGTAGTTGAAAATTCATATGGTGTTCTTTAATTATATTACTAATATTTGATTTTGGGGTGGGGAGACCAAACTCCTACAATTTTTTTTCATAATTTAGTATAATATTAAAAATTACAGTTTCTTAAAAATCAAATTTTCATATATAGCAATCCTCAATAGATTGTAAGATTTTATGGTAGGGGTTTGGTTTCCTTTACCCAAATGTAAAGGGATTTGGAGACCAAACACCTACAATTTTTTTTCACACATCATTGCTGATAGCTATAATATTATTAAAGTTTCTGGAAAATCAAATTTTCATATATCTCTAAATAAAATGCTTACTCAAGACAAACAACAAACAAAACACGACTGGAAACAAATTGCGAAACAATTTGAAAAAATTGTTGGTAAAAAAGGTGTAATTCAACGTAAAGAAGAATTATTAGTCTATGAATGTGATGGTCTATCTTGTTATCGTCAAAGACCTGCATTAGTAATATTACCCCGCACCACTGAACAAGTTTCAGAAGCAGTAAAAATATGTCATCAACTTAATATTCCTTGGTTGCCTAGAGGTGCAGGAACAGGTCTTTCTGGTGGTGCATTACCAATCGAAAATTGCGTTTTAATTGTCACTTCATTAATGCAAAAAATCCTGAAAATAGATTTAGAAAATCAACAGGTTATTGTGCAACCAGGAATTATTAATAATTGGGTGACACAAGCAGTTAGTGGAGCTGGTTTCTATTACGCTCCTGACCCTTCTAGTCAAATTATTTGTTCTATTGGTGGGAATATTGCTGAAAATTCTGGAGGTGTTCATTGTCTCAAATATGGAGTAACAACTAACCATGTTTTAGGATTAAAAATAGTTACTCCTGAAGGTGAGATAGTTGATATTGGTGGTTTAACTTCAGAGATGCCTGGTTATGATTTAACAGGTTTATTTGTAGGTTCGGAAGGTACTTTGGGAATAGCTACAGAAATTACTCTCAGAATTATTAAATCTCCTGAGTCAGTTTGTGTACTTTTAGCCGGATTTCCTAGTATTGAAAAGACTGGGCAAACGGTGTCTGATATTATTAGCGCTGGCATAATTCCTGCTGGGATGGAAATTATGGATAATTTTAGTATTAATGCTGTAGAAGATGTAGTTAAGACTGGTTTATATCCTCGGAATGCAGCAGCTATTTTGTTAATAGAATTAGATGGTTCACAATTAGAAGTTGATGTTAATAAACAGCGAGTTAAAGAAATATGTGAACGGAATGAAGCTATAGAAATTACGACTGCTAATGAACCAGAAAAGCGGATGAAATTATGGAAAGGGCGAAAGGCTACTTTTGCTGCTGCTGGTAATATTAGTAAAAATTATTTTGTACAGGATGGCGTCATACCTCGTACAAAAATGGCTTATGTTTTGAGTGAAATTGAGGCAATAAGTCAGAAACATGGTTATCGGATTGCCAATGTATTTCATGCAGGAGATGGGAATCTTCATCCTTTAATTTTATATAATGATTCTGTTGCAGGAGATTTGGAAAAAGTGGAAGAAATAGGGGGAGAAATTCTCAAATTATGTGTAGAGGTTGGTGGTAGTTTATCTGGAGAACATGGTATTGGTTCAGATAAAAAATGTTATATGTCTTTGATGTTTAATGAGACAGATTTGGAGACTATGCAATGGGTAAAAAGTGTTTTTAATCCTAAAGGTTTAGCTAATCCTGAAAAAATATTTCCGATGCCTCGAACTTGTGGAGAATCTGCTAATGTTCAGAAGATTAAACAGTTTGAAGGAGCTGAAGTTTTTTAGTAAGTATTCAGCCTTTAGCCATCAACTATAATAAATAGGTTGTAACATTTTATAGTAGGGGTTTGGTTTCCAAATCTCATTTGCGTTTGGGTTTGGAGACCAAACCCCTACAGCTTTTTCTCACAAATTATCTCTTATAGGTATAGCAATCCCTGTATAGGTTGCGACAAATCAAAAAGTAGATAAAAAAACTGATTTATCGGGAACTGTAACTCTTACCTGTTCCCTGTTCCCTAAAAGCAGTAGGATTTTTATACACAAATAAAATAGAGTTGCTATATATGATTTTAAATAATGCTCAAACATTAGAAGCAATAATGCCTGATGCTACTCAGTTAGAAAGTGATGAACCAGAAATGGAAAGTTCCTTACATTATTTTCAGTTATTACTATTAGTTAGTTCCCTATAATGGTACTGGCGTGATACTTCTAATTACTTTATCGGTGCTAACTTAACTATTTATTTCAGTCGCCAACAACTGAAAAATAAAGAATTTCGCAGACCAGATTTTTTCTTAGTTAAAAACACCGAAAAAAAACCACGCAGCTCTTGGGTAGTGTGGGAAGAAGACGGTAAATATCCTAATTTAATTATTGAATTATTGTCTAAAGATACTGCTAGTGTAGACTGTAATTTGAAAAAAGAACTGTATCAAGACCGTTTCCGTACTCCGGAATATTTCTGGTTTTATCCACAGATCTTAGAATTTGCAGGTTTTCGGTTAGTGGGAGATAAATATCAGCCTATTCCAGTTGATGAGGAAGGTAAAAGATGGAGCGAACAATTAGGATTATATTTGGGAGTTTATCAGGAGCAGTTACGTTATTTTACTGCGGAAGGACAGTTAGTGGCTAGGCCCGAAGAGGATGCTTTGCGGGCGATGGCTGATGCGGAAAAAATGGCTGCCAAGTTACGTTCCCTTGGTATCGATCCAGATACAGATTAATTTTAATATCATCAGGACTTACAGACGGATACTAAATCTAGTGAGGGCGAATGCCATTCACCCCTACATCTGGAGTTTTCCCGGTAAATTTGTGTAAGTCCTAATCATGTTTGGATAAACTGTATAAGGTTTTAACCTTATTTTTTATTTTCTTCTGAAGTCCTGCTAAATTATTTCTCCTCTTGCTTTAACCAATGGTATAATCTTTCTTTTTCTGAAACAGGTACACCAAGATAAAATTCACACGCATAAAACCCTTCATCTTCAAAACCAACTGTATCAATATTCCTTTGATGCAGAGATGCAATAGTGTTTTCTTGTTCCAAGGCACTGGCAAACTTCCGCCCTTTCTTAAACGGAACACTGCTTTTGAGTAAGGTATAATTATAATCTTGAAACACCTTTTCAATTTTAGAAGAGTAAAATGCTCGATAGACAACAAAAGCAAATAACGGAGACAAAGAGTTCTGAGATATAATAGGAAATATTTGACGAAAGAAATATTCACCAATGTATCCAAGAGAACCTGTCGCAATAAATAGATCGGTTGTTTCAATAATTTGTTTCAAGTCTTCCGGTAATGGTTCATGTCTCATATCAAAACAATAGGCTTTTTCACATACCTGAACTCGCTCTGAAAAATCCATTGCAGGTTGGGAACTATCTGATAGATAAAATTTATATTCTGTATGACGGATATCTTGATGCTGATAGAATCTTTCTATTTCTTCCCATGTTCGTTTTTGAGAGTTATCGTTCTCGATGAAAAAGTCAATGAGTTCAGCCATAGTTAAATCATGGAGTAAAAGTGTAGAAATAATGCCATAAGATGCACCAATATCAACAATGTTTATAGGAAGTTGTCGTTTGCCATATAACATTTTTAACAGAGGGCGAAGATATTGGATACCATAATCAGGTACTCCATATTCTTGTTGAGATACTATCTCTAAATATGATGCTGGGGTTGCTTGAACGTAAACGTTTGACCAATCAGCTTTTTTGCCAATATCCATGATGATTGTCCTTTGTATATATCAAATAAGCAAGTCAGTTTACATAGAGAGACAAAAGTTTGCGATTTCATACAAATGCAATGTCTTTGTTTGATTCTATGGGATAAAAAATGCTTATGGCCGTAATGTCATAAAAGGTCTTGATAGGCTTTCCAAGTGGATGCCATTCTTAAGAGCTAATATTATACCAGTTGCTTCCGCATAACTATGAACCTCAATAACATTACTTAATTGGAGTTGAGATTGAGAAACATCTAAAATAGTATGGTTCTCTCGCACAGCGATAACGGGTATGTTATATTTTTCTGCCTGTAAAATAGGTACACCTCCCAAAGAGGTTGCAGGCATGACAATAGCTAACAGATTATTGAGATTGATAACATCAGCTATGCGGGTGTTGGGTTTTACTTTTATTTGTGGCGCTTTTTGTAAGCCAACCAATATACAGGCTAAACCACTTGCAGAAGCCATCTCTCCTGCTCCTCTTGCATCAACGATATTATGTGCCAAATCTAAATCTTTGATATTCAGCAAGGGGCCGTGAGCGACAGGGATTTGGAATTTTTTCATCATCAGGTGTGACATAATAGCTTCAACGCCACCAACAGGATTAGGACATTCACCTCGGAAATGCTGGGCATACATTTCAGAAGGTAAATCTTGAACATTGGTTGTGATAGCTATAGCATTAGCTCCTTTTTTAATCAGTTCTTGGCCAGCATTAAATAATACATTAGGATTATCCACAGTACCGACAAAGGCTCCTACTTCATTTTGAATGCAGCGACTGTAAATCGGTTCATCTGTAATCACAGGCTCTAAAATATTAACACCATATATAGCTCTGACGGCATTAATCACATTAAACAGAATTTCAATTTTCCAATCCTCTGATTTTTCAATAATTAGTCCAACATTATTGGCATAGGGAAGATGAAAATTGACAGCACCCTGACAAAATAAGTCAATAGAATGCCCTTCTGCATAAACAACATTATTCTTTAAGTTAATAAAGTTGGAGGCATTCACCGTATTGGGATTAGTAATTAAATAATCAACGGTAGAGGCTAACAAATTTGCTGTTGGCGTGGCATCACCAGCATACCCTCCAATACTACAACCAATACCTGTGGGAACAATGTTTACCACGACAGTTTTTCCAGGATAATACTGTCCCTCTACAGACTCACCCATTTCTGGAAACTCTTCAGAGTACAATGTAGCTTCGATCATCATGTAGTCTGATGTAATTTGGCTGATATACCAGCGAATAGCATTTTTGTCAACTACTTGTTTGACAACATCAATCAATGAATTGTCTGGTGATATTTCCGATCTTTTGATCCGATATTGTTTATTCTCAATCATTCACAAATAATCCCTGTAATAAATTGGCAAAAAACGAAACCAAATTATACTATCATACGATACTGATATAGCTTCTCATAAAAAGGTAGGCATTCTTCAAAAATAGGCGTTAAATGCTCAGGCAAGGTTATTTCCTGCTCAGTAAAAGGAAGAAATCCACTAGAATTGATAATTGTCTTGTACCAGGTTTTTGCCCATACAGGATCTGTATCTCTGATTCCAGGCTGCCACGTTAACATTTTATCGGAATAAGATATGCCAAATTGATTACATAATGCGTGTAAAACCTGGGCTGGATTTTTGATTACGTCAGTTGAATCAATAACAACTGGCGTTTTTTCAGTTCGTTCCTGAATGAAAATGAAAAGATTATACAAATCTTCTATGCCAATTTCATGCAAGGTGAAACTTTTCGGATAGTTGTATATTTTTTGTCTAGAAGCGATAATCTCACGAGGATGTCTGATTAAGAAAAAATTATCTAAACACAGTAACCAGTTTAAATCTCCATTCTGGGGCAGATTGTTGGCCGTATGTTTTTGAAATGAAAAAGAGTACCCTTGAGGTAAATCGCTAGTGATTTTTGATATAACCTTTTCATAATTTGTTTCATACAGTTCAATCATTTCTGATCTATGGGGATGATCGCCCCCTTGTGTTGCCAGATATGGAGGATAAAATGGCTCGTCGAAAATTACACACCCATCCAATTGTTGAAAAGCTCGTGTCATAAGCGTTGAACGACTCCTCGCACAAGTCCACATCGCAATATGCTTATTGGTTGTCATATAGCTTCTATTATGTATGGTATGTTTCATAAGTTATAGAGTTTTTCTATACACAAGGATTGCATTTTTTGGTCATGGGGTCAACCCACAGTCAAATTCCTACCAGTGTTTTTATCAGAACATCTGGGTCTAATATCAAATCTGGTAATATCAATGTAAAAACAGTGTGGGAAGGGTTGGGAGTGTGGGAGGTGTGGGAAGTTTGGGAAGATTTGGTAATGGTTGAAAATAGAACATTTTTTTATACCGAATTAAGCGGATTTGATATAAAATCAATGTTAATCCCTCAAGGCACGGATATTTGCTTAGCATTTCAGGACTTACGCAAAGGCACTATATATATAGCCTGTTGGTGCGTTGTGCGTTGTGCGCTTTTGATGTCGCGTAGCGTTTCGGCGCTTGAGCCGACATATCAAGCGGAGCTTTGCGGAACGCAAAACACACCCTACAAATAGCTTTTAAGTATTTTATTTAGATCAAATTAACCATTAGGTTAGAGTCTAAGTTATTCTAGATTAAAGACTCAAACGTTGAAGTTAGAGTCTACTGATAACTGATCACTGATAACTGAAATGTCCTTAACCCTACTTAGTCCCTTTAAGATGGGAGATTTAACTCTAAAAAACCGAGTAGTTATGCCTCCCCTAACTCGGTCTCGTGCTGGAGTAGAAAGAATGCCCAACTCTATGATGGCAGAATACTACGCTCAACGAGCAGGTACAGGTTTGATTATTTCTGAAGCTACTGTCATTTCTAAACAGGGTATTGGTTGGGTTAACACCCCTGGTATCTACTCAGATGAACAGACTCAAGCTTGGCAGCAAGTTATAGATGCAGTTCATGCTAAAGGAACTCCTATGTTTCTGCAACTTTGGCACTGTGGACGAGCTTCCCATAGCAGCTTTCAGGAAAATGGTCAACTTCCGGTATCTGCTTCTGCGGTTATCTTAAATGAAGAATATATTCATACTCCTATTGGGAAACAACCTTATGAAACACCCCGCGCTCTAGAAATAGAAGAAATTCCAGGAGTTGTAGAAGATTATCGTCAGGCTGCCATTAGAGCAAAAGCTGCTGGTTTTGATGGAGTAGAAATTCATGGTGGTAATGGTTATTTGATTGACCAATTTTTACAATCAAAGACTAATCATCGGAGCGATCGCTACGGAGGTAGTATAGAAAATAGATTTCAATTTCTCAAAGAAATTGTTGAAGCTATTTTAACTGTATGGCCGTCTCATCGAGTCGGAGTTAGAATTTCCCCTAATGGTGTTTTTAATGATATGGGTTCTCCAGATTTTCGCGAAAATTTTCTGTACGTTGCCAAACAGTTAAACAATTACGGACTAGCTTATCTTCATGTTATGGATGGTTTAGCATTTGGTTTTCACGAGTTAGGAGAACCAATGAATTTAGCAGAGTTTCGTGAAGTGTTTTCTCAAGCATTGATCGGAAATTGTGGTTATGAAAAAGAAACTGCTGAAGTTGCTATTAAGTCAGGAAATGCAGATTTAATTTCTTTTGGTAGACTTCATATTAGTAATCCTGATTTAGCAGAACGTTTTGCTAATAATTGGCCGCTAAATCCGATGGCTGATATGAAAGTTTGGTATTCATTTGATTCAGAAGGATATACTGATTTTCCTACTTATCAATAAGTAGTGAACAGGGAATAGTTTAGCTCTATTTTTCCCGTTTGGTAGTGAACAAAAATTTAGTATTTTTTTTGATACTTTGAGTTTCTATATCTTGACAAAAACTAACTTGATGGGAGATAATAGTAAATTGCGTGTCTAAACCCTGCTCGGACCAGGTTCAGACATAGTAAAAGCTGGTCAAAAAGAAAGACATTTGTCTATCTCAAGTAACAAAATGACCACTCAAGGTATGAGTTTCAGAACCAGCTACCTGTACGGCAACCCCATAAAACAAATTAATGAGTTACGCAATTATTGAAACTGGTGGAAAACAATTAAGGGTGGAACCAGGTCGTTTTTATGACATCGACCTTCTATCCGCAGCAGAGGGAGAACAAATTTCCCTTGATAATGTGCTTCTAATTCAAAATGATGATGATGTTCATATTGGTCAACCTCTTGTAGAAGGTGCCCTTGTGAAAGGAACTGTGATGAGACACTTGCGGGGCAAAAAGATTATTGTCTACAAGATGCGACCTAAAAAGAAGACTCGTAAAAAAAGAGGACATCGCCAAGAACTTACCCGTCTAATGATTGACTCCATAAGTCTCAATGGCGCAATATTAGTAGGGGAAGAAAAATCTCCAGCAGCAGAATCTCAAAGTTCTGGGGTGGAAGTAGCTCCAGAAACGACTGAGACAGTTGCTGAAACTACAGATGTTGGAGAAACTGTTGGAACTCAAACTTCAGGGACTACCGCAGCAGTTGAAACTGGAGCTGAAGAGCAATCAGAAAATCAGGGATAATAATTATAGTAGTTATATGGTGTTGCTGAATTGAAGTATGAATCAGGGATTGTTTGGTTTTGGTCAAGTCCCTTAAATCCCGCAAGTTTGGGGGAATTTCAGAGTTTATTTCCTCCCACACTTGGCTGGATCGGGGGGCTTGCATTATACCTAGAATCAGCAACGCCATTATATTATACATAGGACTTACGCAGAAACTGGGTTTATCAACAAAATCTCGTGGTTTGAACTGAACCCATAAATTCGGTACGAGCCTAGAAACCGGGTTGCTTTGCGTAAGTCCTAATACATAAAAAATTTGGAGGAAATTCATTATGGCTCATAAAAAAGGTACTGGTAGTACCCGTAACGGTCGTGACTCTAATGCTCAGAGATTAGGTGTTAAACGTTATGGTGGTCAAGTTGTGAAAGCAGGTAATATTCTGGTTAGACAACGTGGTAGCACGTTCCATCCTGGCAATAATGTTGGTGTGGGTAGTGACTATACTTTATTTGCTTTAGTTGAAGGTGTGGTAACTTTTGAAAGAAAAGGTAAAAGTCAGAAAAAAGTTAGCGTTTATCCTGTAGTTCAGGAAGCTAATGTTGCTGTAGCTGAAGCTTAAACGATTTTAACTTACAGTGCTTTTTATACAGGACTTATGTGGGCGAACCCAGAAACCGGGTTTCTTGTAGATGTTTATTGTCAAAAACAATGATTTACTGTAGAAACCCGGTTTCTTTGCGTAATATACAATTCGGCTATATAGTATATGTTCATAATTCTCTCTACACTTCTATCTCCGCGTCTGGTGCGTCTGGTGCGTCTCCCTACCATACAATAACTACTCAACCGGATTCTAATAATTCCTGATTTATATACCATAGACTAGGGACATAATATAAACCTAAATACGTCTAATAATCATAATTGTAACAGGATTAATAGGGTTAAACCGAGTTAAATTAGCTAGAGGTACAGAACGAGATAACTGTACTTGCAAAAGACGATAACTCCAGCAGCGATCGCTTTTTTTTCTTTCCTCTACCCAACTTACAGCAGTATGCAAGTTTTCTAAGGTTGTAAATGCTAAAACTATTATTCCTCCAGGCAACATTCTGATACCACAAACTCCCAAAATATTTCTGAGTTTACCACTATTACCCCCAATAAAAATTCGATTGGGAGGACGCAAGTGATGTAAAATTTCCGGAGCATTACCGTGAATAGAAACTATATTTTTAACTTGAAAGCGACGACAATTTTCTTCTATTAAACTTGTTCCTACAGCTGTTTTTTCAATTGCGTATACTATGGAACTACTGGAAAGGCGAGCAATTTCGATAGAAACCGAACCAGTTCCAGCACCAATATCCCAGATTATTTGTTCTGGTTGCAAGTTCAACTCAGCTAAAATTAATACCCGCACTTCTCGTTTTGTCATCAACCCAGGGCGGTCATCATAACTCGCAAAATAGTTATCTGGTATCCCCAGTAGAGGCAAATTAGATAAATCTATAGTTTGGTCTGAGATTTTTGGTTGACGTAATAATACTACCAAATTTAATGGTGCAAATATTTCTGGTTGTATTGCATCTATAGACAATTTTTGGACTCGTTCATCCTCACCACCAAGATTTTCACAGACCCAAAATTGATATGTAGTTGGTAAATTTAAAGCTACTAGCAAATTAGCGATCGCTTTTGGTGTATTAGTAGAATCTGTTAATACAGCAATTTTCTCCACTCCTTGCTGTAATGGTTCAATTAATTCATCCATAGAGCGACCATGAATGCTAATTATTTTAGCATCTTGCCAAGGAATTTTGATGCGACTAAAAGCTAATTGTACAGAACTCAAATGGGGATAAAACCTTAAATTTTCTGGTGGAAAATGTCGAATTAATAATCTTCCTAAACCAAAAAATAGGGGGTCTCCTGAAGTTAAAACTACTATACAACTATTAGTGGTATCTAAATGCTGCCGTATTTCTAAAATTGCTTCTAGTACGTCTCCCAATACAATAGTTTCAGCAGTATGATTAGGAAAATAAGAAAGATGGCGATCGCTTCCTACCAACAAGGTTGCTGTTTCGACAATTTTCCGTACTGACTCATTTAGTCCACTAATTCCATCTAAACATAAGCCAATAACATTTATAGTCACGATAATTACGCTTGGAAAGTTTTTTTGTAAAGGTAGGGAGTGCAGGGTAGTTAGGAGTTACAAAGGAGTTGACTGGAAATAAGAGTAAGATAGGACTTACACAAAGGTACTATTGTATAGTCTTGGTGGGTTATGAAATACGATTTTCATTAGCCAAAACACACCCTACTGGACTGTTTTGCCTCAAATAGTACATTAGAGAGTAGGGGAGAAATGAGGTACGAAACCCAACAAAAATCTATTGCATTATTTAAGAGCAAACAATGCACTATCAATAGCGTTTATGCCTAAGTCCTATGAATTACAGCAGATTCCTTTGCAAATGAGGTACAAGGGTAAAATATTGTAGTGCGGGCCGGAAAGCCCGTATGGGGGGTGTACCTCATGGGGAAAGGAAACCGCTGTATGACTCCTTAATTCTGACTCCTACTCTCACCAAAATACTTCCATAAACAAACCCTAATTATGGTCTAATTTCATCACAAATTTACAACAGGCCAATCAGATTCTCGATAATAACCGATCATATTATCAAACTTTCGTAGTTCACCCCGATGTACTAAAATTTCTGAAGTAACTTCCAACCACTGATTATTTAATTCGGAAATCTGATCTGCCAAATTAGGAATATCTAAGTTTGATGGAATTTCCCCAAAATATCCCAAGGTAACATGAGCCGTCAAATGATATTGCTGTTCAATACCCAGAGCAATGAAATTAGGATTTTGATAAATTGACCGACGTAATTTGAGAATTTGTTGATAAGAACTTCCGTCTTTAGGAACTAAACAAACACCAATTGCTCTAGTCATTACTACAATCCCAAAAACTTGCCACTGGACTTGATGGCCATTTGTAGAAGTAGATAATTCCTGAAAACTCTCTGCAATGCAAGAACGTAATTTTTCCTCAAATTGAGGATTATTTTGACTAGCATTTGTAAAGGCACTTTCCCAAATTAAATCAGCTAAGGTCAAATGAAAACTATTGCTAGGCAATGGAATCATTAAATTCTTACCTAATAGTTCTATTAATTGTTCTTGACATTTTTGTAAACGGTGATAGAATTGACTGTTCTCTGACTCCTCTTCTTTAGGTGGAGTAATCACTGTATAACCAGGAAAATCTACCGCCTCAAATTGGCCATCAGTGATTTTTTTAAATTTGGGAGAAGGTTGGATATATTCCAACTGAGACTTGTAACTTTGTAGTAGCGTCATCTGAGCTACTCGGTTAATGTAGTTCTGATATGTATCGTCCAATCTAATTACCCCTTGTCAAAAATAGCTTCTTATGCCAATTTACCTCTACTTTGGTGAGGATGAGTATTCAATGATGCAAGCTGTTAATGCTTTGCGTGAATCTGTCCTCGATCCTACCTGGGCTAGCTTTAATTATGACAAAATTTTGCCAGCAACAGATGCAGTTCAAATTGGATTAAATCAGGCCATGACCCCACCATTTGGTTCTGGTAGTCGTTTGGTCTGGCTCGTCGATACTAATATAACTCAGCATTGCTCACAAAGTTTGTTGGAGGATTTGGAACGGACTTTACCTCAAATTCCTGAAGCTACTGTCCTATTATTTACTACTTCTCATAAACCCGATCAAAGACTTAAGTCCACAAAATTAATCCTTAAAGTGGCTCAAGTTCAAGATTTTTCTCCTATTCCTCCTTGGAAAACAGACTTACTGGAGAAGCAAGTCAAAGAAATGGCTCACCAAATAGGGGTTAAGCTTACTACTGCTGGAGTTACTTTTTTGGCAGAAGCTTTAGGTAGCGATCGCCGACAATTACATAATGAGTTGACTAAATTGCAACTTTATGGTAATCAAAATACAGTTTTAGATTTAGAAGCGATCGCTAGTTTGGTGGGGTCTCAGACTCAAAGTAGTCTGAAGTTGGCCACCACTATTCGTTCGGGAGATACGGTTAAAGCTTTGGAGTTAGTAGCAGATTTAATTGCCCATAATGAACATCCATTAAGAATAGTAGCTACTTTGGTTGGCCAATTTAGAACATGGTTGTGGGTCAAACTAATGATTGAGGCAGGAGAAAAAGATGAAAAAGCGATCGCCCAAGCTGCGGAAATAAACAACCCTAAACGGGTATATTTTTTACGACAGGAAGTGAAGTCCTTATCTTTGGATAAATTAGAGCAAACTTTACCTTTATTATTAGAGTTGGAAGTAAATATTAAACAGGGAAAAGAGGAAATATCTACTCTACAAACTAAAGTTATAGAACTTTGTCAACTCTTTTTTTAGAGGGAGTAGGGAACAGGGAGTAGGGATTAGTTAAGAGGTAGAGGAAATAGGGATTACAGAGGAAGTAACTAAAAGAATAGTAAGAGTGATTTTTCTGCTATAGCTACCCAAAAATTTTCACTCTTTGATTTTTCAATCGTACCTTAGCAATTGAAAAGCTAATACTTTTTCCAGACATAAAAACCCTAAAACCATGATTAATGTCAATGCTTGTATATTTAATCAGCAATCCCTAAATATTTTGGTTGTAACAATTCAAAAACTAGAAATAAACTCCGAAACTCTTACACACTAACGATTACTTCCAAACCTCCAAACCAACATACCAAAAAGTGACAAGATTTTTAATATGAATAAAATTAAGATTGCTATAGGTCAAGTATTTAATAATCTTTTAGAAAAGAGAGAACCGGGAAAAAACTTAATGATTTATGTTCAATAATCAATTTTACTTTTTATTATTTGAAGATGTTTATTAAATGTATTTAGCCAAGTATTCGAGTTTTCATCAAAACTCGTAGTATAACTATTATTTCAACCAGAGGTATAGACATATATAGCAATGTGCGCACTTAATATTTACAAATTGCAGGAGGTGTCCAAGCCGCTCAAAGCTTTATATTATAGGCCATTTATTGTCCCAGTTAAGTGTTCCCTCCATACCTGTTCCCTGCGCGCAGCGCTATAGAAAGGAAATTTTAGTAATTCTATCTTGTGTATTGTGAAAAATCAATAATTCCTGCTAATATAAAACCCGGTAGTAGGTTTTAATAACCCTGCAAATTATGCAGTTGGGCAACCCCAATTAAAGTGGTTCAAAACTTTAATACTTGCTTAAATATATGCTCAAATTCTTAGGGCAAGACTAACCCTTTGTCGTCCGAGAATATTTACAACCCGATATTTTTTGAGTCCTGTACTTCCTAGGCTTTCCACCTTCCCCACCCTATCTTTCTTTTTTCTCTTGTGACAATAATATAGATCCTACCTGGTTAGGGAGAAACCTAAAACCGAATTTTTAGAAAAATCAACAGTTTCTCGAATAAGATGGTGAAAATTTACACCCTAGCCTATAATACTAATTCCTGACGAAACAGCACTCAATAATATATAGTTGAGGAGATTAAGTCAGGTTTATTTGTTTCCATAATAATGTTTATGGTCAGTTCCTAACCATCCCAATCTATAAGGGGGTTTGCCGTTTAACCCTGTAGTGGTCGAGCTACTTGCATTCAACTAAGCTTTGAGACTTTTGAGTAAGTTTGAGTAAGTTTGGTTGAGCGGCGAAACTGTGCTTAAATATTCAGGATAAACAGGACTTACACGGGAGGCACTATACATAGAGTCTTGCTCAGTTACGAGATACGCTTTTCATGTCGCGTAGCGTTAGCGGAGCTTTGCGGAACGCAAAACGCACCCTAAAGATAGCGTCCATGGGTAAGTCCTCATAAATTTACACCAGTGATTAGAAGTTTTGATAGACAATCATTAAAAATATTGTTACACAAAAATGGTATAACAATATCAAAATTGATTATAGTAACTAAGTAAATTAATTGTTGCTCTTCAGCCCAAAGGATCGGTAGTTATGACATCAAACAATCTACGGGAACTTGCTAAACAAGGAGATCCAAAAGTTATCTCCTCAATTATCAATCATTCACTACAAAAAAAAGGTATTAATGTCCAAGTCATTAGGGACAATGGTACTCTGGAAATTACACTAGAATCGGATCAAATTTCTAATCAACGAGCCTCTCTTGTTGAATTTATCCGAACTGGAATTATGAAATTGGGAGTTGAATCAGTCAATACTGTCAAGGTGTATGGTGTTCAGAGTGATAGTGAAATACCAGTATGGGAAGAGGAATTTTTTTTAGGTAGATCATCAGAACACCAGAAATCTGAACTTGAAGAAGAAGGAGGAGATTTTTCAGGTATAAAGGCATTAGATCAGGGAATGGAAAGTGGATACGAAACGGAAACAGATGAAGATTACGACGAAGGAGTATATGAGGAAGAGGGAGAATATGAAGATGATGATGATGAACTATTACAGGAACCTCAGTCTCAAAAAAAGAATAATTCTTTAGTCCTGAAAGTATTACTGGGATTTGTTTTAGTAGCAGTAGCTGCCTTTGCTGCATTGTACTTTAGTGGAATATTTCGACTACCATCGTCTAGTCAATCAAAGTCAGAAAACACGACTACTCCTGAACCTAACTTACCTACACCAGAAAACGAAAACAACGTTGCCGACTCTAACCCCTGGTATTTTGCTGTTAAAAGCGCTGAAAGTGCTGCCCAAAAAGCTCAGACAGCTCAAACAAAATCTGAATGGAATGAAGTCGTTAGTGATTGGCAAAAAGCTGTAGAGCTAATGAAGAAAGTACCAGAGTCTGACCAAAATTATCAAAGAGCACAAACAAAAGTTTCTGAGTATCAAAATTATCTAGATACAGCAGAGAAGAGAGCTAATAATGCTCCCAATTAATTAGTTTTGGCTGATTAGCTCTCAAAGTATTAAGATAATAAAGGCTTTAGCTTTTTGGGAACGAGAAAAGTACCAGATGCATCAATACTTAGGGCTTGGGTATGGAAATCTCAAAGTCTTGCCATACTAATGGACTCTTTTTAGGTAATAATAAAGTACCAGCTTTTAGGTGGTAATGGTACGGTTCCCGAAAAATCATGCATTCTAAGATTTTGAGCAAGAAAAGGTTAGAAAATAAAGGGAAGATTCTTCTGACTACTTCTTCTATAATTCCCCTGACTTCTGAATTCTGGATTCACCGATTCTGGCTCCTCCCCTCGAATAAAAGACTTTTACGGTTCCCGATCAATCAGCAAACCCTAAATACTTCCTACTCCCTATCCTATAAAAAAGACTTTCCATAAACAAACCCTAAATAAAGTTTTGATATTAATAGACATCTCCAGAAATAAAAAATAAAATCAATTATCGTACATAAATTATCAATTGTTTCTTTACTATTGCCTATTACTCCTATATTTCTTTTTTGGAGAAGTCTAATAGCTTTCGTGCTTTTCCATGAGCTTTAACATTATTTATCAAAGTTAAAAATCTAGATTTTTCCTATTAATTTTCACCTCAAGGTCAGAAAAAAAATAGGGAGAATCTGGAAATTTTGATAACATTAATACATTAAATTAAGTAATTGATGATTTTCAAAGTAAAATTAGTCTCTAAATCCCACTCAATTAAAATTCCCTGACTCTCCATGAAGTTATTCTTCTATTTGTGAGGCATTACCATTAGCATCACTATCTTTTTCATCATCTACTACTTGTTTCAAATGAATATGTTTGTATCCTAACCTGATTTCAAATTCGTCTCCTGGTTTTAAACCCATTGTTTCTGTATAAGTAGCTCCTATAACTATTTGGCCATTTCTATGAACGCTAACTCGATAAGTAGGTTCCCTACCACGACCATCTTTATTTCCACTCTTTTCTAAAGGAACTCCTTTTGCTGCTAAAATTGCATCATAAAAATCTGTAAGATTAACACGAGTTTCATCACTTTTTGTAAGTGTGTAATATCCACAGAGTTTAGCTGTTTCCCTTCGTGGTAAGTCAGAAAGTTCTTTTACCTTTTGAAGTAAAATTTTTCCCGTTAATGGAGTAGTTGAATTTTCATCCATAGTTATTAATAGTTCTCCTTGCTATATTAGTAGTGTACTAAATAAATTTTCGTGAAAATTTTGACAGTTATTAATAATATATACTGAAACTTATCAATTGTGCAAAAAAAATCTATAATGTTTTTTTACAAGTAGAGGTAAGAAGGAAGAAGTAAGAAGGAAGAAGTAAGAAGGAAGAAGTAAGAAGGAAGAAGTAAGAAGGAAGAGACCTTTAACAAAAAGGGATAAAGGATAGAGATAAATATCTAAAATTAACTTGAGCAGCTATTTTTCAGTATTTCCGACTAAGGTCTATCTATTTGTACCATTCTTTTTTCATGCATGGTATTGCTTTATAAGGATTATTTTTGTAGAAATTTTTTGAGCTGGAAAGATGAGATAAAAATTTTACAACTGTAAGGCAAATTAAGTAGAACTTGCTGACTTAAAGATAAAAGTATTGATATTAATCATGGTTATAGTATTTTCAAGCCCTGATTTTTGGGGAACCGTCATTTCAGTTATCAGTTAGCCTCCTGCGGAGGAGCTGCGCTAACAGTTATCAGTAGAGAGTGAACCTCTGACTAAAGTCTGAAGCTTGAAATACTGAATCGAGTATTTTTTCATCCCCGAACAAGGGGAGGCACATACCCCAATTTTTTGGTAAAAGCACGATATTTTGGGCTGATAAAAAAGTTAGCATTTGGGTAAGATGGGGGCAGGAAAATCAAGGAACAATTTTTCTGATGTTTACTTCTCCCCCACTCCCCACTCCCTTACTCCCTTACTCCCTTACTCCCCTACTTCCTTACCACGGACTACCAACCATAGTAAATCCTGACCAATAATAAGGATGAGATAAATTTTTATTTTCAAACTGTCCTAACCCTGAAGGTAAAACTACTACACCACGGACTCCAGTTCCCCTTAATTCCCCATCTGCGATAACTACCTCCCCTCGTAACATTGATAACTGTGCTTGTCTTAATGCTTCTGCTTTAATTTTGGTACGATTCAAATGAGTATAAAATTCTGTCATTAACGCCAATGTCCCCTCATCACTCACATACCAAATACTTGCTAAAGCTGACTTAACTCCTGCTGCTACTGCTAGTCCGGCAAATCCTAATTCGGCATCTTTGTCTCCGAAGGCGGTGCGACAAGCTGACAATACTAATAATTCTACTGCTGGTTCGTTCCACCCTAATTCTCTAATTTGGTCTAACTTGAGTTGCTCTGTTCCCCACAACTGAATATAAGAATTGTTGGCTTTTCCTGGTCTAAATTCTGCATGGGTGGCTAGGTGAATGATGGGATAGGGATAATTTTGTCTTTGACCTAGAAGGTTATCACGAGTAAATTCTTGATTGAGAAATTTGTTGCCTTGCCATATTTCTTGAGATATTGTTTCTAATTCTGTGGGTACTGCTGGTAATGGATTTTTGTCTATAAATTGACTTGCTCCCATTGCTAATATTTGGGTGTTTTGAAGTGGTCGGTAGTTGGTATCCATTAAACTAATACTGGGTATTAAACTGAGACTATATTTTTCAATGAGGAATTGTTCTCCATCGTGTAATGCTGCCATAGGTAAGGTACGCAAACCATTGTCCATACTAAAGAGTAGGGTATTGATTTTGGCTGTTTCTAATTCTGCTGCTATGGGTGCAATCAGCCATTTGTATAATTTTTGGGCTGGGGGTAGATAACTATGGCTGTCACGACGGAGGGGGTTGGTGATTTCTGCTCGTAGGTTTAAGACGGTTTCCATTAGTTCTTTCCGGTTAATTTGGGGTATGGTTTTGAGGATGGGGTCACTACCTGGTGTATATAATACGAGTTGCAGGGAGTCTGGGTAGGCGGTAATATAAATAATGGCTGAGTTGTTACCTGTTTGACTGGCAATTTTGGTTAGCACTTCCCGGATATTTTGTGTGGATATAGTTTGGTTGTATAGGTCTGACTGAAAGTAGTCAGCAAATTCATTGGTGCGATTTTGTTCTATATTTATGATTGTTTGGGAACTGGCAGCAACTGTGAGGGGTGTTGTATTCACTGTGTTGATGTTTATATGGGTAGGCAGGTTGGGGTTGATGTTGTTTGTCTGGCGATCGCTTTTTTTATTTAGGGGATTAGGGTTATTGGTGGTTCTGATGGAACTGTTATTTTGAACTGATTGAATAATCTTTGTGGCGATGGAGTTTAATGCTCCATTGGTTATGGGTGTTGGGGGTTCTTCTAGGTTGGGTAAAGTTACTGGTATTTGTGGTAATGCTTCTAGTAGAGTATTGTCTATTGATGGATTAATTGAAATGATTTCACCTGTATTGAGTGAGTCTGCTAGTAGGTTGATGATGTCTCTGATGTTGCCTATGGGGGTAATGTCTCCGGTGGTAATGTTTCGATCGGCAATATTGGTAATGTTGGCATCACCGTTTTCGGTAATCGCTGTTTGGTCTCCGGTGGTAATGTTTCGATCGGCAATATTGGTAATGTTGGCATCACCGTTTTCGGTAATCGCTGTTTGGTCTCCGGTGGTAATGTTTCGATCGGCAATGTTGGTAATGTTGGCATCACCGTTTTCGGTAATCGCTGTTTGGTCTCCAGTGGTAATGTTTTGATCGGCAATGTTGGCAATGTTGGCATCACCGTTTTCGGTAATCGCTGTTTGGTCTCCGGTGGTAATATTCCCATCAGCAATATTAGTAATGTTAGCATCACCTGTTCCACTATCAACTGTTTGGTCTCCAGTCTCAATATTTTCCCCAGCTTGAACTTCTATTCCTCCTGCGGTTCCTGACTCAGAGCTAGATTCTAAGTCTTGAGTTGTCACGGAACCGTCGGCAGCAATAATTTCTACTTTACCTGCTGCGGTTCCTCCTTGAGTGGTGACGTTGGCAGTTCTAATATCTCCTTGGGTGCTAAAGGTATTTAAGGCTATATTTCCACTGGTACCATTGGGGGCACGGGTTTGAATTGTTCCTGTATTAATGCTACCACTAATACTTTGAATGTTTACGTTTCCACTTCCGGCATTACCAAAGGATGCGACGTTATTAATATTGACAATACCACTAGCATCCAGATTAATATCTCCACCTGTACCATTTGCACCGGAGGAATAGGTGGCAATATGATTAATATTGAGATTGCCGTTTTCTTGGGTTTGGAGGGAGATGAAACCACCTGCTCTATTAATTCCTGTGGAAAATATAACTTCTGTGTTGATGTTACCATTGTTGTTGATAATGTTCACGGTTCCACTATTTTCTCCACCGAAAGAACTTATGTTGCTGGTAGTAATGTTTCCCTCTCCTCGCTGAATTATGAAAATATTACCACCACTACCTTCGGGAGCGTAGGAACTAAGGTTTGCAGGTTCTTCTGCAAAGATGGTGGCAATATTTTCTGAGGATACGTCAGCATTAGTGGAAATATTTGCTTCTCCATTTAAAAGACCGGCGGTAGTATCAATGTTGCCATTGATTGTGTCTAGAGTAATGTCACCACCCCTGGTGCCACCACCACTAAAGCTTTCGATAAAACCTGTGCTAATGTTTGTTGTGGCACTGAGGGTGATGTTTCCTCCTTGTCCTGCGGTGGAAAAGGAGCTTAGTTCGCCAATGCTGGTATCTATTGCACCGTCGGCAGAAATAAAGATGTTGCCACCCTGACCATTACTTTCTGCTGATGAGCTAATGGTTGCAGTTGTCACATCACTACCACTTGCAATGTTAACGTTTCCACCATTCCCATTACTTTCTGAAAAGGAGGAGATATTTTCTACTTCAATGTTATCAGCACCAATAATATTTACATTACCGCCATTACCTTTTCTGGAGGAAGATGCTAACTCACCATTGGTTGTATTAATAGCTCCTGTTTCACTTTTGATAAAAATTTCTCCTCCGTTGCCTGTGCCAACGGTTCCGGAAAAATCAGAACGAGAGTCAATGTCAGCAAGATTAATGTCGCCTTTACTAATAATGGTGACGTTGCCTGCATTTCCGTTTTGACTGTAGGAAACTATTTCTCCGGTGCTGGTGACGGTTCCTTCTCTACTCTGAATGGTAATGTTACCACCAGGATTTTCTTCTACATCTTCAACTTGAGATTGAGTTATAGTCAAGTCTGCTTCCTTGTTTCTAAAGGAGGATCTATCTTCTGGGTCTCCTGCTGAAGAAAGTATTTCACTGGTACTAATATCACCTGTAGCAGTGATCTCAATATTACCTGCTGCTCCTTTACGAGAAAATGATTCAATTTCTTGGGTTTGAATGTTTTCTTGACTATTTAAAGTAATTGCACCTCCTGAACCGTCTTCTGCTCTAGAAGATATTTTTTTTCCTATTTCTATTCCCCCTGTAGTGCTTTCTATTTCAATATCACCACCTTTTCCATAGCGATCGCTTCGAGTATTAATTTCATCTTCTATGATAATGTCACTATGACTTTTGATGGTAACGTTGCCTCCATCGTTAAGGTCGGCGAGACTATTTATTTCTTTCTGTATGGTGACACTACCTTCTGCACTGGTAACGGTAATATCACCACTCCTGCCTCCATTTGTTTGGGTTGGGGAAATTGGTTCTTCAGGGTTGCCAGCGGTGGAAAGAAGTTTAGCGGTGGTAATGTTGCCTTCTGCTTCAATGTTAATATTACCTCCATTACTCTGACGAGAGAATGATTCTAAATTCCCTCTTTCTATTTCAATGGTTCCTCCAGCTCTGAGGGTGATGTCTCCTCCATTTCCCATACCACTTTCATTGTTTGAGATTGCTTCGCTATCGCTCGCAATGACAGATGATGATTCCTCTTGGTCTTCAAATTCTGCTCCAGCAAAGGATGAAATATTGTTAGCTTGGATATTTCCCTGAGTCGCAGTAATACTGACACTTCCAGCATTCCCATTAAAGGATGAGGATATCAGGTCGCCGTTACTGGTATCAATATTTCCCTTGGTACTTTGGAGGGCAATATTTCCCCCATTACCGTTATCATCAGAACGGGAATCTATATTACCTGTAGTTATGTCTAAGTTGCTGGTAATATTTATATGTCCAGCATTTCTTAACCCAGAAAAAGAGCTAAGAAAACCGCTACTGGTATCAATATTTCCATTCATACTTTCTAGGGTTATGTTGCCACCTTGACCACTACTATTGGCACGAGAATCTATACTTCCTGTGGTTAAGTTACCACTGCTAGTAATTTTGACGCTTCCAGCATTTCCCAACTCCGAAAAAGAAGACAGTTCACCTCTGCTAGTATTAACATTTTGATTTTGACTTTCTAAAGTAATATCTCCACCTTTACCATCTCCTTTGGAACGAGAATCTATATTACTGGTTGTGAGATTGCCAGAACTTTGAATATTAATATTACCGCCATCACCACTTCCAGAAGAAGAAGATAACTCACTATCAATAGTTATAGCACCTGTATTGCTCTTGATGAAAATATCACCCCCATCACTATTGGTATTAGCACGAGAATTAATAGTCGCTGTTTCCTCCTCTGTTTGGTTATTAAGGATTTCAATATCTCCATGACCTTTAATAGTGATATTACCACCCTTGCTGGTAGCACCAAAACTTTCTATTTCTGAATTAATAGTTACTGCACCCTCTGTACTTTCAATGATAATGTTCCCTCCTTGACCTATGTTGTCTGAACGGGAGTCAATATTTGCTAATGCTTTGGTTTCATTGTCACCAATATTAATATCACGAACGGCTTCGATAGTTATATTACCACCATTACCAGAACTGGCAAAACTATTAATTTCTCCTGTGGTGGTTACTGCACCTGCTGTACTCTTAATATTAATATCACCACCATTAGCACTATTGCTCTGATTCTCGGTTGTTGATGTGGGGTTATTATTTTCGGGGTCTCCAGCAGTAGAAATAATAACGTTGGTAACAATATCACCCGTTGCTTCTAAACTGATATTTCCTCCAGAACCATTACGAGAAAATGACGTCAAACTAGACTCTGACTCTGTTCCAGCAGTAGTATCAATATCTCCTCCTGCGGTCAAAGTAATATTTCCCCCATTACCAAAATTTCCAGTTCCCGTAAAATCAGAATCTATTGCAGCACCAAGCTCTTGACCTGCAAAAGAAGAAATATTGCCCGTAGTGATATTGCCATCACTGGTAATACTTATATTACCTGCATTCCCTGTCAGGGAAGAAGAGATAAGTTCACCATTACTGGTATCAACATTACCAGTCTTGCTTTCGAGAGTAATATTTCCACCCTGAACATTTTCTGAACTAGAATTAATATTACCAGCAATTAAACTTCCATCACTTTTGACTGTCACATTACCCGCTGTTCCGTCCAGAGAGAGAGAAGATATTTGTGCATCTCCGGCAACACCAGTAGTATCTATACTGCCGTTGGTACTTTCAATGGTGACATCTCCACCATTACCACCAGATGTTGCTGACTCAATAGTTTCGGTATTAATATTTCTAGCAGCTTTAATGCTGACATTTCCTGCATTTCCACCGACGGCAACAGTATCTATTTCTTTCGTAAGAGTCACCTTACCTTCTTTACTTTCAATAATAATATCACCACCATTCTTATTATTTGTGATCGTATTTTCAGCAGTTTCTGTTGTGTCTGTGTTGCCAACATTACCAACAATAGGGTTGCCCGCAGAAGAAAAAACACCCCCAGTAGTAATATCACCCTTGCTAGTAATACTAACTCTACCCGCACCACCCAACCGAGAAAATGATTCCAACGTTCCAGCCCTAGTATCTATATTTCCCTCTGCTGTCAGAGTAATATTTCCTCCATTTCCATCTGCTGTCTGGGGTTGGTCAAAACTAACATCACTGTCATCGAATGGTGATGAATTTCCTAAATCTCCCTGTTGGTCTAGTGCTTCGCCCGCAGAAGAAAATATATCTGCTGTAGTAATATCGCCCTCACTGGTGATCGTAACATTTCCAGCATTACCTCCAACAGAAAAAGAAACTATTTCGTCCCTACTGGTATTAACATTTCCACCTGTACTTTCTAGAGTAATATTGCCACCATTACCACCACCATTGGAGCGGGAGTCGATATAACCTGTAGTTAAATTGTTATCGCTCGTAATAGTAACATCCCCACCATTACCTTGAAGGGAAGCAGAAAATATTGCACCTGCGGTTGTATTAACTTTACCGCCACTATTTATAGTAATATCTCCACCCTTATTATTTCCTTGAGTAGAAGCATTAATATCTCCAGTTCTAATATTACCATTTGCATCGAGAAATATATTCCCACCACTGGTTGAAATTGAATTAGCTTTCAGGGTAGTTTCAGTAGTATTAATATTCCCGCTGCTAAAAATATTAATATTCCCTGGTTGACCATTAGGAACTGATGTAGTTATCTCTTCAATTGCAGTAAAATTACCATTAATATTTAACTCTAAATTGCCTCCACCTCTAACTTTAATCCCAGCAAAATCATCACTAACTTCACCGATAATTAAATTATTTATAGAATTAATAAATACCCCTTTTTCTCCTGCTAATACTTCTAAATTATTTACATCTATTCGCAAAGGTGCTTCCGCCAAACCTACACCACCAATATCTTGAGTTTGAAATATTGCTTGGTCGGCAGTAATTAAAGAATTAAGAGAAACTTGGTTAATATTGCCTTGATTAGCATTAAGAAAAACTTGACCAGTAGTTATTAAACCAGCCAGATTTATATCACCATTATCTCCTAAATTTCCTAGTTCAATTGTGATATTTCCACTACCTGCATCTAAAGTTGTTCCTGCTTTTTGATTAATAGAAGCTGCCCCTGGTTCGCGACCATTAATATCAACTCCATCATCATTTCCCAAAAGAGTAATATCACCATTGCCACTAGACGTATTTATATCAGCATTTAGATTAATATTTCGTCCAGCTTTTAACTCTATAGACTCCAAAGACTCAGAAGTTTCTATTGATTGATTAACAGTTATATCATTGTCAGCTTCCAAACTAATATTACCCTCTAATTCTCCTATTTTTTCAGCAGAAAATGTTTGAAACTCCCCTGATTCCCCCTTCAAAGAAAGAGATGTTTCCGCTCCAATAATTATATTTTTTGGGTCAAATAATATAGTCCCTCCTTCTCCTAATGCTGCACTAACATTAACATTCCCATCAAAAATTAATCGCTCCTTGCCAGATACTTCAACAAACCCTCCATTACCAAAAAATTCTCCTCCTTTAGCACTAATATTTCCAGAAAAATTAGTAGTATTATCAGACCAAATTATCACTCGACCGCCATTACCATTATTAATAGCATTGGCAGAAATAAAAGAGTTATTATTAACAAAAGTTTGTAGAGAATTAGGAACTATTCCATTGCCTTGGAAGTCGCCTCCAATTAATATATTTCCTCCTCCATTTAAACCATTGGCATTAATGTTGGCGTCTATTATTGCTATTTGGGAACCTAAGATGTTAATTTGTCCACCTTTTTGGGTTATATCCCCCCTAACCCCCCTTTGAAAGGGGGGGACTGGCTCTCCCCTTTGAAAGGGGGGGACTGGCTCTCCCCTTTGGAACGGGGGAATGTGGGATACATCTATATTTCCAGAAATTACCACAGGAGCAAGATGATCCCACTGTTGTACCGTTGTATCTGTCAAAACCAAATTACCTTCAGCATCAACCATTACAGATGAGGCGCTGTATCCCCCCTGACCCCCCTTTGAAAGGGGGGAACCTGTTAACAGTTGTGGTAACGATAACAGTGTAATCGACTCTCCCAACAAATTAACAGCAGCAGGCGATATATCCAAACTTAAAACATGACCTGGTTGAGAGATGCGCAAAACATCTCCACCATTAACCGCAGCGATCGTAATATTTCCACCCGCTGTAGAAAGTTCCCCTGTATTGACAACCGTGCCGCCAGTCAGAGTAAGATTATTTCCTGGATTTAAAGTTAAATTTCCTTGGTTAACTATAGCCCCTGGGTTAGAAACATCAAAACGATACCCACTGGGATTACCCACTAAATTTGAGTAGTTGTTTGTACCTAGTGTTTGAAACCAAAAATTATTGTTATCGAAACCAATACCCGTGGCAGTAGTAACACTAAAAGAAGCAGGAACATTAAGACTAGCATTAGGGCCAAACATTATACCAGCAGGGTTCATTAAGAAAAGATTAGAATTGCCACCAATTACTTGAATCAGACCATTAATAGTAGAAGCATTTCCCCCTGTGACTCTACCCAGGATATTCTGAATGTCTGGGGTAGTCAGAAAGTTAGCAGTTTGATTAGATTTAACATTAAATTCGCCAAAACTGTGAAATAGGTTAGCACCGTCGTTACTAGGAGAGCCACCTTCGATATTAAATTGGTTGCCATTTTGATTGACAGTAGTTCCTGTACCGTCCGTTGCTGGAGTAATAGACTGGGAATGAGCGGGGATGGCGACTGTTCCTAACAGGGAAGTCAAAGCCATCAGGGGATAAAGATGTAATTTTAAGAGCTTCATTTGCATTTTTAGGGAACACTTAACTGGGAACAGTATGAACGCTATTAGTAGGGTGTGTTTCGCTACGCGACATGAAAAGCCCACTTCGTCAGGCATCGACACACTATATATAGTACCTTTGCGTAACTCCTGTTAATATTAGGACTTACGCACGAAGGCTATTGGTAGAGTCCGTTAGCGTCAGCGTCACGCACTAATACTCTGTATATAGTGTCTTTGCGTAACTCCTGAATATGAAAAAAATAACTATGATTTGTTATTGTATATCTTTTTTAGGACTTACGCACGCGCAACGTGTTTCTGTCATTGCGGGATTCGCAGCTTTGCGATAGCAAGCCACAGGGTTTCGCTCCGCGACATGAATGGGTGGGTCGCAGTCCGTCAGGATAGCAATCTAAAGCCAAGAAAATTGCGTTCCTCATGGCTTTAGTCCTGTTTTTCATTATTAGGACTTACGCATAGACCCTATCTGTAAGGTGCGTTACCCTGACGCTAACGCACCAATACTCTATATATAGTGCTTTTGCGTAAGTCCTGATTATATCAGTTGCTATAGTAATTACTATTTGAGATGAAACAGTCCACTACTTATTAAGGTGACTATAATATTATGAAGCATTAGTCGTTAATTTTTCTGGTTCTACAGGAGAATTATGTAATAACATTAATTGTTCTTCTTGTAAAGTTTCGATAGCATAAGCGCCCCCGAAGTATAGCTAAATTTAACATCAAAAACAGTTGACTCATGAACTTCTACAATTGTTCCGACCTGTCCCCTATATAATCCTAATTGGGGTAAGTCTTCTAGTAAAGCAACTATATCTAAGAGTTTAAATTTAAGGTTTTGCTTATTTTCATATTCATCTATTTTTTGAGATAAACTTTCTACAGTTTCGTTTTCTTGTAGTTGATTTTTGAAAGCTAAATAATCACCTTTTCCTAAATTAACAGTTGCTACAAAGCGCCAAAAATCTATAGGGGGTAATTGCTTTTGTAAAATAAGTAAAACTTTTTCGATTAATTGTTGATTTTCAGGTATTTTAATTGTCATTTTTCACCTCAGCTATAAAATTAATAGAATTAACAGTTTTAATGGTTGATCAAGTTTGAAAACGATTAATTAATTGTTTATCGCCAGTTATAAAATACTCAGAATTTGCTAATTATACACTAGGAACGTGGAGAACATCAAAGGTTTTAATTCCTTGACTTTCTAAATATTTAGCTCTTTTTTATACTTCTTTTGTTTTGGTTTTTTTTATATTAGCCATTTGCTGAAAGACTATCATGTTCTGTTTTTGATTTAATTTAGGATGACAGCTATTTTCATAGTCAAGAATACTTGAGTTAACTAACTCAATTTCTTGATTTTTAATCATTCCTAAAATCAACAGCTTCAGTTTCTCAGGCGATTTTATTTTGTGTTTGGTCATCAAAAGGACGATGATAAAAACTGGTATCTAAATAAACTCTAATCACATCATACTATAGTCCTATTAATTATACAGTAAGCTGATTGATGACCTCCTTTAACAATTTTTATCAGGACTCAAAATAGTAGGGACTCCCTACTGTGGTATGCCAAAATTAAAAGTTTTGTAAGGTAAGAGTTAACAGCTATTAACTCCTACAAATGGTTGATAATTTTGTCATTTTTTGGCAAAACCAGATTTCTTAATTACCACAAATCCCAATTAGGAAAATTCATCTAAAATGAAATCCTCTGCGCTAATACTTGGCGCACCTTTCAAAGTAGCTATTTTGTTGCCACCGCCCAAACCAGGTAGGGCACCGTTGGCATTATAATATAAATCTCCAGTGGAGCGAACGTAAACGATATCTGCTACAGAACCAGCAACGGCTTTTTTGTTTTTTACTGATGCAAATTCTCGCTCAATACTAAATCCTTTTCCTACTTCACTACCAAGAGTGATAAAAGTATCTGTATTGAGAACAATATTGTCAACATTGGGTCGAAAATCTGTGATAGTATCAACGCCCAAGTCTTCTCTCCTGTAAGCTCTGTTGCTGCCTATCAGAAAATCATCTGCACCGCCACCACCTGTTAATGTATCGTTTCCGGCGCCACCGAATAGTTCGTCAGCACCACCACGACCGATTAAAGTATCGTTACCGTTTCCGCCATTGATTCTCTCAGCTTGATTAGTTCCTCGGAGTCGGTTGTTTTCATTATCACCGTTCATAGTTCTATTGGGGCCTGGATCAGAACTGGAAAACTCCCATTCCAGAAGAGCTAGACTGTTTCTATAATCATAACCACCGAAGCCAACATAAGCCTTGTTACCGATAATACCTTCAATATCGACTTTTGTAGACAACAAAGGATTTTTAGGTTTAGTAGTCGTGGTAGATGTAAAAACTTTTAGTCGATCATTCTTGCTCTTATATTCAATCCAAACATTAATCTCTTCATCGCGCTCTAAGTCTAAATCGTCAGGTTGAACTGAAACTAAAGGTATAGGACTACCGTTGGTATTAATTAAAATACCCTGTAAACTGTCTAATTCTACAGCTACACTTGATAAAATTCCTACGCCACTATCAAAAGAGTGAGTTGCTACAGCAATATCTTCTCTTGGATCGTCATGTAGTATGAATGTTAAACCAGTGTTTTGTCCTACTTGATATCGAAAATTGGTTTCAAAAGAAGTATCTTCATCAAACCTAATTTGTTCAGAAAAAAAGGCACTACCTTTATTTTGATCGTTAGCATCAAACTCTAAAGTCTGGCCTATTCTAGCTGCTCCTTCATTAAAAGTAAACTCGAAAAAGTTGTTAGAACTTAATTTAACCATAATTACCTTGACTGCAATGAATTAAATATTCAGAAGTTGGACTTCAATTCAAATCTTCGGTTCAATTATAACAATTATTCTGTTCTGTCAACAAATATAATCAATGATATCATGTCCGTTAGCATCGGATTTTTCGGGCACCGTGCGTGTATAAAATCAAGCTAAGAATAGCAGAAAAGCTTCTGCCTTCAGAATAGCTGCCTTCCTTCCTCCAAAATGTAACTATTCAACCGGACATGATATGACCTCTAGTCATCTCTACCTTTTATTTATCAATCTCCTAATTTCCCATTCCCCTCCAAGGAGGGGTGTCAGCATTTTTACACGGATATATAGCAACCGACAAGGCGATTAGGACATGGACTAATGATGAATCTTAGAGAGCGGAAAGACTTGAACAACTGTTCCCTGTTCCCAGTTAAGTGTTCCCTGCTATAACTACATAGGACTTACGCATGAACGCTATTGGTAGGGTGCGTTAGCCGTAGCGTAACGCACCAAGACTCCATATATAGACCTTTGCGTAAATCCTGCTACAAAACGGCAGAAAGCATAAACCCTCCACCGTCTTAACCATTAAATATTTACTTCCGTTCCCGAAAGAAACTAAATCCTATTCAGCAACTTGAGGTACTAACTCTCGCTTCTCCTTTTCTTCCTCTTCACCCTTAGAAACGGTAATCTGACCATCTTCTCCAACATCAACCACAGCAGTATCGCCATCATTGATCTTGCCAGCCAAAATTTCCTCAGCTAAACTATCCTCAAGCAAACGCATAATCGCTCGACGCAAAGGACGCGCACCATAACTAGGATTATAACCTTCTTCAACCAACCGCTCCTGGAAGCGCTCAGTAATCTCTAACTTAATACCCTTCTCTGTCAAACGACTAAACACTTCTTTCAGCAGAATAACAGAAATTTCCTTCACCTCTTCCTTACTCAACTGACGGAACACAATAATCTCATCCAAACGGTTCAAGAACTCAGGACGGAAATACTGTTTCAACTCCTCATTCACCAGATTGCGAATCCGGTTATACTGAGCATCAGCTTCATTGTCTGAGAACTCGAAACCAAGACCACCGCCTCCTTTTTCGATTACCTTAGAACCGATATTAGAAGTCATAATAATCAAGGTATTCTTGAAGTCAACTGTTCTTCCTTTAGCATCAGTCAAACGACCATCTTCCAAAATTTGCAACAGCATATTGAATACATCAGGGTGTGCTTTTTCAATTTCATCAAACAACACCACAGTATAAGGACGACGACGAACCGCCTCCGTTAACTGACCACCCTCATTATAACCAACATAACCAGGAGGAGAACCAATCAACTTAGAAACAGTATGACGTTCCATATATTCCGACATATCCAATCGGATCATCGCTTCCTCAGAACCAAAGAAATATGCAGCCAAAGCCTTAGTCAACTCAGTCTTACCAACACCAGTCGGTCCTGAGAACACAAAACTAGCAATCGGACGGTTAGGATTTTTCAATCCCACTCTAGCGCGACGAATAGCACGAGACACTGCCTTCACAGCATCCTCCTGACCAATCAAACGTTGGTGTAAAGTATCCTCCATGTGCAGCAGTTTCTCAGACTCAGACTCAGTTAACTTATTCACCGGAACCCCAGTCCAACTTGCCACAATATGAGCAATATCCTCCTCAGTTACCATTGGAGAATCATTTTCATTAGTGGAGTCGAGCTTCTTATTTTGAGCTAAAGAACGGATCTCCGATTTGATTTCCATTTCGCGATCGCGCAACTCACCCGCTTTATCAAAATCCTGAGAACGCACCGCCTCATCCTTATCTTTCAAAAGTTGACGTAACTCCTTATCCAACTCCTTAGCTGCGGGTGGCAACTGAGAATTAATCAACCGCACACGGGAACCAGCTTCATCTATTAAGTCAATAGCTTTATCTGGCAAATAGCGATCGCTAATATAACGGTCTGATAACTTAGCCGCAGCTTCCAGAGCAGTATCCAAAATTTTCAACTTATGGTGTTGCTCGTAACGTTCCCTCAAACCGTACAATATCTCAATAGTTTCATCAACAGAAGGTTCACCCACCATCACTGGTTGAAAACGACGTTCCAGAGCTGCATCTCGTTCAATATGTTTCCGATACTCATCTAGGGTAGTCGCCCCTATGCACTGTAACTCCCCACGGGCTAAAGCAGGTTTCAAAATATTGGCTGCATCAATGGCCCCTTCCGCAGCACCAGCTCCAATTAAAGTATGGACCTCATCAATAACTAGAATAACATTACCCGCAGAGCGAATTTCGTCCATAATTTTCTTGAGACGTTCTTCAAACTCACCCCGGTATTTAGTACCAGCCACCAAAAGGCCAATGTCCAGAGTTACCACCCGCTTTTCTTCTAAAATATCTGGGATATCATTATTAGCAATGCGTTGTGCCAAACCTTCAGCGATCGCCGTTTTACCGACACCAGGTTCCCCGATCAAAACTGGATTATTTTTAGTTCTACGGCCGAGAATTTGAATTACCCTTTCAATTTCGGTTTGTCTTCCCACCACTGGGTCTAACTTACCTTCAGATGCCATTTGAGTCAGATTTGAACCAAACTCATCCAGGGTCGGAGTTTTTGTCCGACCACCCCCACCACCAGCTGTCACCTCTGCTGTTTCACCCAAAATTCTAATTACTTGAGTGCGGACTTTTGAGAGGTCTACGCCCAAATTTTCTAGAACTCTGGCAGCTACTCCTTCTCCTTCTCGGATTAAACCCAAAAGTAAATGCTCTGTACCAATATAGTTATGTCCTAATTGCCGTGCTTCCTCTAGAGATAATTCTAAAACCCTTTTAGCTCTAGGAGTAAATGGGATTTCTACTGCTACAAATCCCGAACCACGGCCAATTATTTTTTCCACTTCAATCCGAGCATCTTTTAGGTTCACACCCATAGATTTTAGGACTTTAGCTGCTACCCCTGTCCCTTCTCCAATTAAACCAAGGAGAATTTGTTCTGTCCCTACAAAGTTATGTCCCAAGCGGCGAGCTTCTTCTTGGGCCAACATTATCACTTTGATTGCTTTTTCGGTGAAGCGTTCAAACATAAATAATTAATTCCTATCTTTTTAATTAATTGCCCTAAAGCTTATTCTAGCTTGACATTTTTACTAAAACCGTTTCCCACTTTTGAATCTTGAGACTAAGGATACTTACTCAAAATGTAAATTTATTTTGCGATAGTAATCTTTTGAGTCATATCATAAATTTTTTGGTGGGTAACAATTTTTACCAAACTACTCTAAAACAAAATAGTCTTATTGGTATACTTATAAGTTGGTATTTAGACAGTTTAGCTCAATCTAAAAAAAATTCAGGTAGGGTAATCCCCTATCTGATGTCTTTATCAATTTGCTTGTTCGATTTACTGTTAATGGTACTGAAAGTTGATTTTTCTCAACTAAGAATCATTTTGGTTTGTCAAGTATAGCTCAGATTTTTACTTACTAAATTACTGATGATTAAACTATAATAATCATATTTTATTCATTTCAAAAATTAGCAATATTTTCGAGAATAGCTTTGGAGATAATAGTGAATTAGTATAAGCTTTTGGTGTCTATTTCTAGTTTTTGAATTGTTACGACTTATTTATAATTGCTATATCTATTTCTTTTTCTTATGGAAATTAAATAGTTTTCTCATTCAATATCTTTAAATAAATTATTATTTCTAGTTAAAATAGAATCCCTCAACCTGCTTTTATTGAATCTATTTGGAATCTTTGAGATTGATTTTTCTTGACATTTGTGATCGCCAACCAGCTATCCTATTTTCTTTGTTGAATAAAAAATCATGTGTATAGGCGAGTGACTACCATTAAGCTTCAGCTTATCATAATTTGGTTGAGGATGCAACCCTATATCCTTTTTCATAGCGCCATTTTTATTTCTAACTGAGAATAAGTAAGAAAAATTTTACCTACATAAATGAAATTACTAGGGCGTGTCATCAATTAAATAAGTTGACAAAAAGGCTACTAAAAATGGCGATCACGGTTGGGTAGGTTCAAATATAGCGAGCGCATACCTAAAATTGTGCGGTAGGTAGGGGCGGGTTTCTCAGTCAAATGAACGATTGTCACAGTTATTTAGATAAACCCGCCCCCCCCAATGATGTAATGAACAGTTTTAGCTTTGTCAGTCCACTACTTTTGTTGATAAACCTTCTAACATCTACAGGACTTACGCAAGGTTACTATATATAGAGTTGAAAAACTATTGCACAACAGTTTTAAGCGCTACATCTAGGGTCGCTGCGTAAGTCCTGATCTAATTGATGACACACCCTAAATTTAAACTACTGATTCTAATTTGACATCTTTGAGATTGATTTTTCTTGACATTGGCGATCGCCAACCAGCTATTCTCTTTTTGATTGAATAAAAAATCATGTGTATAGGCGAGTGACTACTATTAAGCTTCATCTTATCATAATTTGGTTGAGGATGCAACCCTATATCCTTTTTTATAGCGCCATTTTTATTTCTAACTGAGAATAAGTAAGAAAAATTTTACCTATATAAATGAAATGAGTAAATTTCCAGCACTGATCCTAAAGGAAGTAAAAATAAACATATTATTGTTGAGTATAGATTTTGCCTCTTACTTCTAACTACCTTAATAGGCAAACTCTAGAGTGTTAATTTTAGACTTCTAACTTTTCCCAAATCACTTCATAACCATTAATACGAGCAACAACTTGTCTATACCATTCAGACAAAGTGCCCTCAAAATCTGGTTCATGGAGATGACCACGCCAAAGAACTAGAGCATCTTCCCCAGTTTTTTGATAATATCCTTTACGACGACCTACATCTTGAAAACCAAATTTATGATATAAAGACAATGCAGGAGTATTAGAAACTGCAACTTCTAAGGTAGCTCGCTCCAATCCTCTTTCCCAAGCAGACCTCATTAAAGTGTATAGTAATAATTGACCAAAACCCAAACCTTGGTATTTAGGGTGGACTCCCAAAATAGTAATGTGTGCCTCCTCCAAAATAGCCCATAAACAACCAATGCCGATTATAGATTTATCATTATAGGTAATCTGTGATTTACAGTTAGAGGATTTAAAGGTAACTTCCTCCTTCTCAGTTTTAGTATTTTGGCTAATCATTAAAATCAGCAAATCGCTATTAGGACTTTCTATCTCTCGCTGATAACCTTGAGTATTCCAGAGTCCACCAAAGCAAAGTTGATCCAATTCAACCACCCTAGAAATGTGTTCTGGACTCATTTTTTGAATCGTAATAATGGCCATACCTATTACTAATGGATAATGGATAGTTAATCAATTTCATTTAAAACATTTCCTTTCAATGAGAAGCAATAAATAATATTTCTTCCCTTGGTTCATTTTTCTCAGTTTTAACCAGAAGTAGTTACAGTAGATTCTATTTTGGTGAGTTAAACTCCCGGAAGCAAGATGCACGGTTCCGGAAAAATCCCAATGAAAAGATTTAATTATTAAATCTGTACTTTAATATACTGGGAATCTGCTGTAATAATTAGAGATAATTTTTATTATTTACTGTTCATTATTTATCATCTATCTAATATAAGTTTAAACTTGAGATGAAAAATAAATCAAAAATAGATAAACTAAAATAACTACTACTTAATTACATCACTAAAGTACAACTCTGTAAGAAAAACACTCATGGTATCAACCCCATCTAAAATAACTACAATAACTACTAATTCAGGGCTTCAGTATCTACCAAAATTAGGAGGTTCTATCAAAGAAAGTTCACCTAATCAAGAACTTTTACCACTTACTGCTAAAGTCAATAATTTAGACCATTTAGAAATCGGAGGTTGGGATGTCCCAGGATTAGTGGAGAAATTTGGCTCACCTTTGTATATTGTGGACGAATATACTCTCAGAACAGCTTGTCGTCAATATAGAGAGGCACTAAAACAATATTATCCTGGAGAATCTTTGGTACTTTATGCTTCCAAAGCTTGGAATAGTTTAGCAATATGTGCCCTATGTGGTTCTGAAGGTTTAGGAATAGATGTTGTATCTGGAGGAGAATTATATACAGCTCTTCAAGCAGGTGTTAAATCGGAAAAAATATATTTTCATGGCAACAATAAATCTGTAGCTGAATTAAATCTTGCCATTGAAACAGATTGTATAATTGTTGTAGATAACTGGCTAGAATTAGAAACATTAGCAGCTTTAAAAAAGGAACAAAAAGAGCAACTACAAAATCCTACTAAAATAATGATCAGGTTAACGCCTGGTATTGAGTGTCATACCCATGAATACATTCGTACAGGTCATCTAGATAGTAAGTTTGGATTTGACCCTAATCAATTGAATGATGTTTTTGCCTTCATTAGTAAACAAGAATTACTATCATTTATTGGTATTCATGCTCATATAGGTTCCCAAATTTTTGAAATTCAACCCCATCAAGATTTAGCAGATGTAATGGTAGATGCAATAACAACTGCTTCAGTACATAATTTATCAATCAAAGAAATTAATATTGGTGGAGGTTTAGGAATCCGTTATACTGAAGCAGATGACCCACCTAGTATTGAAACTTGGGTTCAGAAAGTTAGTACAGCAATGGTAGATGCTTGTCAAAGTAAACAATTACCATTACCTAAACTATTATGTGAGCCAGGACGGTCAATAATTGGACCAGCCTGTGTTACAGCTTATACTGTAGGGTCTCAAAAACAAATTCCGGAAATTAGAACTTATATATCTGTAGATGGAGGAATGTCAGATAATCCTCGGCCAATAACTTATCAATCAGTTTATCGAGCCGTTGTAGCTAATAAATTATCTGAACCAAGCACAGAAACAGTTACTATAGCTGGTAAACACTGTGAATCTGGTGATGTTCTAATTAAAAATGCTAACTTACCAGTTACTCAACCAGGAGATTGTTTAGTAGTTATGACTACAGGTGCTTATAACTATAGTATGGCTTCTAACTATAATCGAGTACCACGTCCAGCAGCAGTTTTGGTAGGCAATAATGAAGTTAATGTAATTTTGCAAAGGGAAACCTACCAAGATTTACTGAATCAAGATATTTTACCCGAAAGAATAACTATGGGTGTTCAATAATGGATAATTGATAATTACTTCTCCTGAAAAGGAAGAAGATTTAATCAAAGGAAGAAGTCTATTTTTTTTCCTTTTAAAGGGAAGGCTTTAAACCTGAATTATTTAATTATTCGGTAATAGTATTTAATTGGTAACAGAAAGCTAAAAGAAATCACAATTAATCTGTTACCAGCGTAAAAGAGAGTAAATTAAAAGTTGATATTAGATTAATAATTGAAAGTTAAATGAAATCGGGTCTTAGTAATGACCCAGGCTTGATGAAGTCCTTATTAATACACAGTATTGATATTGGACTGGTTCTCGCTCTGATATATATGGTGTTGGTCATCATAGGGGAACGTCGTACACTATGGATGGTAAGGGGCTTTATAGTCTTAATGTTAGCCTCTGCTCTAAGTCATTCGGCTGGATTAAGACTATTAAGTTTTGCCCTTAACAGTCTAGTGATCGGTTCTGCTGTCTCTATGGCAGTTATATTACAATCAGAATTTCGTAGGTTTCTCGAACAGTTAGGACAAGGAGAAATTCTGCAAATGTTTGGACGCCATCGTCCACCTTTACCTGAATCAGATAATATTATTGATGTAATAGTCGAGGCAATCAAACAATTGTCCCAAAATCGGATAGGTGCTTTGTTAATTATAGAAACAAATGGACCGATTGATGAAAGGGATTTTTCTGTACCTGGGGTAAAGTTAAATGCTGAACTTTCTCGTGAACTATTACAAACTATATTTCAGCCCAAAACTTTATTACATGATGGAGCAGTTCTAATTAGAGAACATAAGATTATCTCGGCTGGTGTGATTTTACCACTGTCTGAGAAAATAGCTTCTAGGCAATTAGGGACTCGTCATAGAGCAGCTATGGGAATTACAGAACAAGTGGAAAGATGTCTCTGTATAGTAGTGTCTGAAGAAACTGGTTCTATTTCTCTGGCTGAAAAAGGAATCTTGAATCGGCCTTTAACAGGTAATAAACTAAAGGAGTTATTAGAGGAACGTCTATTTCTATCAGGTAGTGAAAAAAATACAAAATCAATCCCTATATTTAGTCTGGGACGTCAAGTAGGATTAAAAGGATCGCAATTAATTTCATGGGTACTTCGTCAGAGTCCATCAGCTCCTCGAAAGAAAAGATGAATCAAGGAACTTGTTTACAAGATTTACCTGTTGACTTAAAACCAGAAAAGTTGCCTCGCCATGTAGCTGTGATTATGGATGGTAATGGTCGTTGGGCAAAAAATCGTGGTTTACCAAGGATTATGGGACATAGGCGTGGAGTGGAAGTCCTCAAGGATTTGCTACGATGTTGTAAGGATTGGGGTATAGAAGCATTAACTGCTTATGCTTTTTCTAGTGAAAATTGGGGCAGACCTCTGGAGGAAGTTAATTTTTTAATGACTTTGTTTGAAAAAGTTCTGTGTCGAGAGTTAAAAGAAATGGTGGCAGAAGATGTTCAAATTAGATTTGTTGGTAATTTGAGTTCTTTGCCTCTATCTTTACAAACTGAGATTAAACGCTCAGTGGAAACAACTGGGCAAAATCAAGGGATTAAGTTTACTGTAGCTACTAATTATGGCGGACGTCAGGAAATTATACAAGCTTGTCGGGCGATCGCTACTCAAGTACAAGAAGGTTTACTTAAACCTGAAGAAATTAATGAAGCAATTTTTGAGAAATATCTTTATACTACTGGTATTTCTCATCCAGATTTATTAATTCGTACCAGTGGTGAAATGCGAATTAGTAATTTTTTATTGTGGCAAATTGCTTATTCAGAAATTTATGTGACTGAGACATTTTGGCCTGATTTTAATCGTGCTGAGTTTCATCGTGCTTTATGTGCTTATCAGCAAAGAGAACGGAGATTTGGCAAAATTTAATTCGTTCAAGTTATGCTACTAGACAGTACACAGTTCTAGGAATAATTATTACTAGCTAAGTCTTTCAACTATCTAAAGGTTAGAAATTGTCTATTTGGAAGTTTAACTGCTGCCAGCCTATTCCCATGATACTTTTAGTATACTCTCCAATTCTAAATTCTAAATTCTAAATTCTAAATTCTAAATTTGTACTTTCCAGTTAGGCTAAGGTCCAGAAAATATTGCTGCTTCCAGGTCTTGTCTGGTTAAGGAATATTTAAAAGATCTTTGAATGTCATTACCATCAATACCTGCATCTACATAGCGTACAGTAAGTTGGTCGATATCTAATAATAATTCTGCTTTCCAAGTTGGTTTTTCAACCCACCAACAATTTAATTCTTGGGAATTTTGTTGGCAGCCATTTTCTTGTAGCCATTGCTCAATTTTGGGCAAAGGATGATTATATAAGGGAGTATTTGGATTAGGAAGATTCATTTCTTTTTTTCTATAAAGAATATCTAGATTTTTTGGGATTCTTCTCTTAAATTATATATCTCTTTTGTAGCTAGGGCGTGTCATCAATTAGGGTTGGCGCTCAAAAGTCTTATGGGTAGGGGTAGGGGTAGGGGTAGAAGTAGGAGTCAGGAGACAGGAGTTGTACGGACGCTCCATGAAACGTCCGTACAGAAATTTATAGAAGGCAGGAGGAAGAATTATCTCTTAATTTTTCTATCTCGTGTCAACCAAAATCCTAACTTTTTTCACCTTTTTAATCAGCAAGCCCCAATTAAATAAGTTGACAAAAAGGCTATTCTCTGTTAAATAAAAATTATGATCGCGGTTGAGTAGGTTCAGATCAAGGGTAGCACAACTGAAATTGTGCGGTCGTTAGGGGCGGGTTTCTCACTTAAATGAACGATTTTCAAAAGTCGAGTTAGATCAACCCGCCCCCCAATAATGTAATGAACAGTTTTAGCTTTGTCAGTCCACTACTTTTATTGATAAAGTTTCTAACATCGAATGGATTACACACCCTAGTTAAATAAGTGTTTATGAAAAATTAATTGTATAATTTCATAAGCAAAATTAATTACACATTCTATTATCAATCTACAATTTTATCTATAGGACTTACGAAAGGCACTGTATATGGCGCCTTGGCCTGTGATCCTGATGGCAACGCACCCTACCAATAGCGTTCATGGCTTTAGTTCTAATCTAGAAATTATCAATTTTTTTCCCTGTTCCCAGTTGGGCGTTCCCTATTCCTTTTCTCAACTAAGAAATTAATTTTGCACTACTACTTATACCATTAAACTTCTCTGTTGTATAATCAAAAAGTTGTAATGAGGATGCTAGTTTTTTGATTTAAAGTACTGGTGGTTCGATAGATTGAATAGGTATATCTGGACGCATAAGACCGATAACAATAGCTATTATCAAACAACTAATCAGAGCCAGGCCCATAATTAAGAGAGCAAATAATTCACCAGCAGATAATGGTCTATCTTTACTGTCTAAGTAGTATGAACGAGATATATGACTACTAAAGTTGACCTTTTGCTCAAAATCATTTAAGTACAAGTGCCTAATCTTTTTGTCGTACTCTATTCTTTTCTCGGAGTCCACTAAAGTATGATAAGCTTCATAAATTTTCTGGAATTTAACAGTAGCGATCGCTAGTGGCATATCCGTAGTATCTGGATGATATTGCTTACTCAGTTCCCGATACGCTTTTCTAATTTCTTGATTAGATGCTTTTGGATGTATTCCAAGTAAAGAATAATAAGTCATATCCAAAGAAGTATTTTTTGACATTATTCAAATTCTTGTAACTTTTCCCACTAAATTGCTCTAAATTAATTTTTAGTAATAGTTATGGTGATCTTTTGAGTTACTAATTTCTTTTGATACTCTACCAACTAAAATTACTGAATATTAAAAATGACAAAATATTATTTTTGCTCAATAATTATTTGTATGTTTAAATAAATTAATTTCCAGATTGAGATAATTTTTTAATTGTCTCAATCAGTTCTATCTAGCTCAACTTTTGAAAGAATTAATCAATACTTATTGTAATGATTAGAGAATAGAAAACGGGGAAAAATTTAAACTTTAATCATTCCATTCTCCTCTTGGAGGAATAGGAGGGTTTCTCTGAAGAGTGAGAGCTAACTCATCTTCTGGGAGTCCTCCTCTCAACCACTGACGAAGAGCGCTTTCAATTACTTTACTAGGGTCATTTGTCAAATGCTGAACTTGGTCTAATAACCTAGAATCTATATGTATTGATAGTTCGACTTTTTCGGTTGACTTTTGCTGATTAACTTTAGACTCATTCATTGTCATATCATATAATTCTCAATTGATATATTAAAATATACTAACTAATTTAACTATGTTAGTAAAAAAATAATATAATTGTAAGCATTCAGCTATTTTGGCGGAATGCGCTCCTATTCAGCAAACCCTATTTAAGAGTTGAAAATGGCTTTAAGTGAAAATAACATTTAAAGTCGGCTTTGATAGTAATACGGAATTTATTTTAACTAATAAAGCTTTGATCTCAAACTAAAATAAATAGTTGACCGCTGCTTGCTGACGATCCAGAATGCTTACATATAATTTTGTACTTTGTTGCTTTAATTATAACATTTTATCTAAAATAAATATCATATTATAATTTTTTTGTCAATCTCTACTGAGTAGAAAGCTATTTCATTTTCTCAAGTTAGTCAGAAAAATGAAAAATAGATATAGATAAGGTTAGACTAACTTTTGTAGGACTAAAGCCATGAGGTAGTAAAAACAGGGGTTTGAGATTGCTTCCTGTTGTCGTATCGGACGAAAATACGTTGCAGTTACGTAAGTCCTGTTTTGCTCATTTCTAGAATAAAGCTGTTTCTGAGAATGAAACAGCCCTATAGTAAAGAATAGAACTAAAATCAGACCAGGCCAAAAAGTCAAAAATTAAAATATGTTAAGAAGATAAATATATTTTACCAAAAAAATTATCAACAAAAATATGACAAAAGTTCCTGTATCTCACATTCGTAATTTTTCCATTATTGCTCATATAGATCATGGAAAATCAACCTTAGCCGATCGCCTCCTACAAAAAACTGGTACAGTAGCAGACCGTGAAATGAAAGAGCAATTCCTGGACACAATGGACTTAGAAAGAGAGCGTGGTATTACAATTAAACTCCAGGCAGCTCGAATGAATTATACCGCTCAAGATGGAGAAGAATATGTATTAAATTTGATCGATACACCTGGTCATGTGGACTTTTCTTATGAAGTGTCCCGGTCTCTGGCAGCTTGTGAAGGTGCTTTATTAGTAGTGGACGCTTCCCAAGGAGTAGAAGCTCAGACCTTAGCTAATGTATATTTGGCCTTAGAGCATGACTTAGAAATTATTCCAGTATTAAATAAAATAGATCTACCAGGGGCAGAACCAGATAGAGTTAAACAAGAAATAGAAGATATTATTGGCCTAGATTGTTCAGAGGCAATTTTAGCATCTGCCAAAGAAGGAATCGGAATTGGGGAAATTCTCGAATCTATTGTCGAATTAGTTCCAGCACCACAGGATACTATTAGTGAAAAGTTACGGGCTTTAATTTTTGATAGTTATTATGACCCATATCGAGGAGTAATTGTATATTTTCGGGTGATGGATGGGACTATTGCTAAAGGCGATCGCGTCCGACTCATGGCATCAGCAAAAGAATATGACATAGATGAGTTGGGAGTTTTATCCCCTACCCAAAAACCAGTAGAAGAGCTTCATGCAGGAGAAGTAGGTTATTTCTCAGCAGCTATCAAAGCAGTAGAAGATGCCAGGGTGGGAGATACAATTACTTTAGCCAAAAAACGAGCGGAAACTCCTCTACCTGGTTATATTGAAGCTAAACCTATGGTATTTTGTGGCCTATTTCCCACTGATGCTGACCAATTTCCAGATTTACGAGAGGCATTAGATAAACTTAAACTTAATGATGCGGCTTTGTCTTATGAAGCAGAAACATCAAGTGCTATGGGTTTTGGATTTCGATGTGGGTTTTTAGGACTTCTCCACATGGAAATTGTTCAGGAAAGATTAGAGCGAGAATACAATTTAGATTTGATTGTTACTTCTCCATCGGTAGTTTACCAGGTGACTACTAATAAAGGAGAAGTTATGAAGATTGATAATCCAAATTTATTACCCGATCCTAATCAGCGAGCCAAAATAGAAGAACCTTATGTGAAGGTGGAAATGATTACTCCAGAAGAATATGTAGGGACATTAATGGAGTTGGGGCAATCACGACGGGGTGTATTTAAGGATATGAAGTATTTGGCTCAGGGTAGAACTACTTTAGTATATGAGATACCTTTGGCAGAAGTGGTGACAGATTTTTTTGACCAAATGAAGTCTCGGTCTCGTGGTTATGCTAGTATGGAATATCAACTTATAGGCTACCGTGAAAATCCTTTGGTGAAGTTGGATATTATGATTAATGCGGAACCTGTGGATGCTTTGGCTGTGATTGTACATAAGGATAAAGCTTATGGAGTTGGTCGTGCTTTGGCAGAAAAGCTGAAGGAGTTAATTCCCCGTCATCAATTTAAGGTACCGATTCAAGCATCTATTGGTGCTAAGGTTATTGCTAGTGAACATATACCTGCTTTACGGAAAGATGTTTTGGCTAAATGTTATGGTGGGGATATTAGTCGTAAGAAAAAATTACTACAAAAACAGGCAAAAGGTAAAAAACGGATGAAGTCTTTGGGTACAGTTGATGTACCACAGGAAGCTTTTATGGCAGTTTTGCGCTTGGATTAATTCTAGTAAACTGACACACCTAAAATAGTGCATGGGGTAGGGGCGGGTTTAAGCAGAAATTTTCATGGTTACTCTCAGATTTATATAAACCCGCTCCCAAGGATAATGGCTTATATGATATCGAGCGGGTTTAGCTAACTTAATCCGTAATAAATATAAAATCCGGATAATTAGTTGATGGAAAACTTTGTACCTTTTCACTTAATTTTTTCTCTTCTGCCCCCTTTCAAAGGGGGTTGGGGGGATATTTTCTGCCGCCTTCCTTGGTGTAGATACGATAAGTATATAACCGGATTCTATATAAAAACTCGCTAACTAAATGCGTGAAACCCGCCTCTACATATTCTGATTCCTTAATGCACCATTTTAGTTGTGTCTGTCCAATAGTTATCATTACGATGATAGGAAGCAATCTCAGGAAATATGAGAGATTGTTTCCTTCCACTCTTTTAGAATTACAACGACTGACAATAACTGTAACTTAGATATGATAAACTTTCTAGACATTTAATGTCAGGATTATACTTTATTAGTGGTGTATGATGGAGTTGAATGTGGTTCTTCAATTTTTTGTTGAAAACTACAACAATTTAAACTGCTCGGAAAGTAGAAGTAATGAGAATATTAGTAACAGGTGGCGCAGGTTTTCTTGGTTCTCATCTCATCGATAGATTAATGGAACAAGGCCATGAAGTCCTCTGTCTGGATAATTTTTATACCGGAACTAAACGCAATATTTATAAATGGTTGAATCATCCCTATTTTGAATTAATTCGTCACGATATTACAGAACCAATTAGATTAGAAGCAGATCAAATATATCATCTAGCTTGTCCTGCTAGTCCAGTACATTATCAATTTAATCCTGTCAAGACAATTAAAACTAATGTGATGGGAACTTTGAATATGTTGGGGTTAGCTAAAAGGGTTAAAGCTAGATTTTTTTTGGCTTCGACATCTGAGGTTTATGGAGATCCGGATGTACATCCTCAAACAGAAGATTATAGAGGTAATGTTAATTGTATTGGGATTCGTAGTTGTTTTGATCCGGAAACGGAAATTTTAACGGAAGCAGGTTGGATAGCTTTTCCCGATTTACAACCAGATGTTAAAGTCGCAACATTAAACCCAGAGGGTAAGGTTGAATATCATATTCCTGATGAATATATTGTACAACCATATATTGGGGAAATGTATCGTTTTGCTAATGCTAAATTTGATTTTTGTGTAACTCCTAATCATTGGATGTATGTCCGGAGTGAGACAGATCATTTAAAGTTTATCAGAGCGGATGAAGATAAACATTGGCACAGTTGGCGGGCATTAACTGGAGGAGATTTTGGAGGAGAAGAGTTAGAATGGTTTGAGTTAGGAACTCCTCCTAGAAATGCTAAAGTAAAAGTAGAAAAAATCCCCATGGATGACTGGTTAGAATTTTTGGGTTATTACATTTCTGAAGGTTGCGTTGATGTGAAAAAAAGAGCGCGAGTGGTAGGAGGAAATGATTATGATGTGGCAGATTATAATGTTTTAATTGCTCAAGAAAATTCTGAGGGACGTTTAAAAATTGCTAATTGTTTAAGTCGTTTAGGATTTAAGTTTTTTGATGGGGACGAGCATCAATTTCAAATTTGCAGTAAACAGTTAGCTGAGGTTTTATTACCTTTAGGTAAGTCTGGTGATAAATACATTCCTCGTGAGTTATTTGAACTATCAAAAAGACAGTTATTAATCCTATTTAATGCTCTAATATTGGGGGATGGTTCGGAACGAGGAAATTGCTTTACTTACTATAGTAAATCTAAACAATTAGCAGATGATGTACAAGAATTAGCACTTCGTTGTGGTTATGCAGCTTCGGTAGTTTCTCATGCTATTGGGCGCGACCTTTATCGAGTGAATATTCGACCTGCTAAGGATGCAAGTTTAGTTGAACCAGAACGTTTCCATTATGTAGGAAAAGTTTATTGTGTTAATGTCACAAATCATGTAGTTTTTGTCAGGAGAAATGGTCGTGCTGCTTGGTGCGGTCAATGTTACGACGAAGGGAAGCGAGTAGCAGAAACTTTGGCATTTGATTACCATCGTCAAAATAAAGTTGATATTCGAGTAGTCAGAATTTTTAATAGTTTGACTGGAGACCAAAAGGTACTTTATTATATTTGTGAAAAACTCTATTATGAAACTTTTGCTGAGTGTTATGAAAGGATTAATGGAGATATATCTAATGTTTCAGTGCCTTGTTTTGATGAAAATTCCCGGACAGTAATTAAACCAATTTCTGCTATTTGGAAACATCATGTTAAGAAGAAGGGTTTCAAGATTAAAACTCTTTGGGGTAAGGAGATAAAAATTACTGAAGACCATAGTTTATTTACTAGGGATGAAAATGATCGACCTCAAGCAGCTTTTGGCAGTGAATTAAAGGTGGGAGATGAAATTGGAGTTCCTAGTTATATTAGCTTTTTGGAACAAACTTTACAACCATTCCACATTACAGATAAGATATTAAGCAAAGCAGAAATATCTGTAGAAAGTCAAGAGACTATTTCCTATCTAGAAAAATATGGAGATAAAATTCGGGAGTATTTATTGGCAAAAGGTCTAAATCCCGAACAACTTTATTCTACCTTGAAAAATTACGAAGCAACAAATCAAATTCCTTGGCATCTATGGGAATATTTAGAACTGCCTTTACCTGAAAAAGAAAAAATTTGCTATTCATCTACAAAAGCAGTTAAAAATTCGATAAGCAACGTAGAAGACTTTTTATGGTTATTAGGGTTTTATGTGTCTAAAGGAAGTTTGATAAATAATCAAATTGTTTTCAAAGGAGAAGCTGAAAAATTATCAGAAGTAATAGAGAGAATATTTGATTTTCAGCCAGAAATTAATGAATCAGGAGATGTAACGATTGAGTCAAAAATTATAGTTGATTTAATTGCAGATGGATTTAATTTTGGCAGAAAAGAAAAAGATATTCCTAATTGGATTTTACAACTTCCTCCAAAACAATTAATTAAATTTTTACAGGGATTTGCTGAAGGTAATGATGTAGAAGATAAATTAAGTTCAAAGTTCGAGTTTGAGAGCGATCGCCAGTTAGTTACTGAAAAGTTAGTTTTAATCTTTGCTAAGTTTGGGTTAGTAGCAAATGTTTCTGAAATAGAGGCACAAATCTATCGGATAACGGTAGAAGGATTAGAATATACTAATATCCAGAATTTGTCTAACGTTCAACAGAAAATATTAGCTAAAACAACAGGTGATATTGTTTGGGCAAAAATAGAAAGTATGGAAGAATTTGCCATAGATGATTATGTCTATGATTTCTCTGTACCAAATTATGAGAACTTTATTGGGGGAACCTATAGCATTTTTGCTCATAATACTTATGGACCCAGAATGTTAGAAAATGATGGTCGAGTTGTTAGTAACTTTATCGTCCAAGCTTTACAAGGAATACCATTAACAGTGTATGGCGATGGTTCCCAAACCAGAAGTTTCTGTTATGTTTCTGACCTAGTAGAAGGGTTTATCCGATTAATGAATCAAGACTTTATCGGACCAGTTAATATAGGAAACCCAGGAGAATATACTATATTAGAATTAGCTCAGAAAATTCAAGAAATGGTTAATCCAGATGCAGAGATAATATTTAAACCTCTGCCACAAGATGACCCGAAACAGCGACAACCAGATATTACTCGTGCTAGAAAATATTTAGGTTGGGAGCCTACTGTTCCTCTCGAAGAAGGGTTAAAATTAACTATAGAAGATTTTCGAGAGCGACTCAGAGATAATGAATAATGAATAATGAATAATGAATAATAAAGACTATCTCTAATTATCCATTATTCATTGAAAAAGAGAGGCTTTAAACTTCTAGGGATTAATTATTAATTATTAACTATTAATTATTAATTATTAATTATCCATGTTTCTGTTAAAAAATCTTAGGATCATAAAAATATGCGTGTTTGCGTTATTGGTACTGGTTACGTTGGTTTAGTTACAGGAGTTTGTCTGTCTCATACAGGACATCATGTAATTTGTATAGACAACAACGAAGAAAAAGTTAAATTGTTAAAATCAGGACAGTCTCCAATCTACGAACCGGGATTATCTGAACTAATGCAAAGTAGCACTCAAGCAGGGTTGCTAGAGTTTACATCTGACTTGAAAGCAGGAGTCGAACATGGTGATATTTTATTTATTGCTGTGGGTACTCCTCCACTACCTACGGGAGAAAGTGATACTCGCTATGTGGAAGCGGTGGCAAAAGGTATTGGCGCTCACTTAACTACAGGTTACAAAGTAATTGTTAATAAATCAACTGTACCTATTGGTTCTGGTGACTGGGTACGGAGGATTGTTTTAGATGGAGTTGAGGAACGTAAAAAAGAAGAAGGGGGAACTGCTGCAGAAATTGAAGCAGAATTTGATGTGGTGAGTAACCCAGAATTTTTGCGTGAAGGTTCTGCTATTTTTGATACTTTTAACCCAGACAGAATCGTACTGGGAAGTAATAATCAAAAGGCTTTGGATATGATGCAGGAACTTTATGCACCTTTAGTAGAACGGAAGTTTGCTGACGATAAGTCTTTGCCACCAGTTCCAGTGGTAATTACAGATTTGAGTTCCGCAGAGATGATTAAATATGCTGCTAACTCTTTCTTGGCAACTAAGATTAGTTTTGTGAATGAGATTGCTAATATTTGCGATCGCGTTGGTGCAGATGTGGTTCAAGTATCTAAGGGTATTGGGTTAGACTCCCGTATTGGTAGTAAGTTTTTGCAAGCTGGTATTGGTTGGGGTGGTTCTTGTTTCCCTAAGGATGTTTCTGCTTTAGTTCATACTGCTGATGATTATGGTTGTGAAGCACAGTTGTTGAAAGCAGCGATTGATGTGAATAAGCGTCAACGGATGATAACAGTGGATAAGTTGCAGCAGCATTTGAAAATTCTCAAAGGTAAGACTGTTGGGTTATTGGGTTTGACGTTTAAACCGGATACTGATGATATGCGAGATGCTCCTTCTCTAGATTTGATTCAAGAGTTGAACAGGTTGGGAGCGAAGGTGAAAGCTTACGATCCAATTATTTCTCAGTCTGGTATGCGTCATGGTTTAACAGGTGTGGTAGTTGAGACTGATGCGGAAAGACTTGCGGATCATTGCGATGCTTTGGTTTTGGTAACGGACTGGAAACAGTTTCGGCACTTAAATTATGCGAAGATGGTGAAGACGATGGAGCATAATTTGTTTGTTGATGGTCGTAATTTCTGCGATCGTAAAGAATTAGAAGCTGCTGGTTTTCAGTATGTGGGAATTGGTCATTAAATAGCTTTTAGCAGTTAGCTTTCAGCTAGCATTGGGGGGAAGGGATAAACCCGGTTTCTTTAAGAAACCGGGTTTCTTTGGTTGAATATTAAGGCTAATAAAACATCTTATTATATTAATATTGATGAGTGGGAAATGGATTTAGATAATGCTTTTAAAGATGCTATTTTTGAAGCTAGTGTGGAAGCAAAAGGAGGTATTTATAAGCCTAATCAATTACGTCAAGTTGTAGATCAAGTGAATATTATGGATATAGCTAATAGATTGATAAATTTGACATACAGTTATTCAAAAGAGGATTTGCGAGATGTGATTAATGATAAATTTTGTAAATTAACTGGTGGTGAAGATTGGAATTTTAAATAGTAGGCTATAAACCAATACAGTTAAGTTAAGGATTTCTTTTGCACTGCTTCAGAATTGTGTGATTTAATTTTTCTGGATGATAATAACTTAGAAAATTATGAGGCAGAAAAAATAACAGATGAAATAGTTGCCCCTATCCAGGACAGGAAGCAATCTAACTGCGCTTCTGATGATTAAAAACACTGTAGGGGCGGGTTTTACCAGAGATTTCCCTGTCTAATCTGAGATTTACCTAAACCCGCCCTCTTCTCTATAACATCAAAATGTGATTGTAAGTGGGGGGCGGGTTTAGTTAGCTGACTGGGAATACCATTAGCGCTATCTAATGTGGGGGAGAGGGTTTAGTTAGCTGACTGGGAACACCATTAGCGCTATGGTGAAACCCGCTCCTACTAATGTGGGAGAGGGTTTAGTTAGCTGACTGGGAACACCATTAGCGCTATGGTGAAACCCGCCCCTACTAATGTGGGGGGGCGGGTTTAGTTAGCTGACTGGGAACACCATTAGCGCTATGGTGAAACCCGCTCCTACTAATGTGGGGGGGGCGGGTTTAGTTAGCTGACTGGGAACACCGTTAGCGCTATCTAATGTGGGGGGCGGGTTTAGTTAGCTGACTGGGAACACCGTTAGCGCTATGGTGAAACCCGCCCCTACTAATGTGGGGGGGCGGGTTTAGTTAGCTGACTGGGAACACCATTAGCGCTATG
>NZ_JAYKGW010000258.1:0-36095 GCF_035285525.1 Okeania sp.
CCCCTTTTTCCTTTAGCTGATGTAACTCAAAATGGGTTTGCTCCAACTCTCCCAATACCTCATCTAACTGAGATTGCGATCGCTCCAACTCTTCTCTCACATCATGGAACTCTGACTTAGTTTTGTCCAACTGTTGTTGAGTTTCTTGCCATTTGGCCTTAAATTCTTCTAGTTCTTTTTCTATTGTTGCTGCCATTAATTTATTCCTTTAATTATTAATAGAAACTTACAGCAAATTCCAAGTATAAAAAGTACAGGTATTAATAGTTAAATATTTCTATTGCGAGACAGAAAGCTCACTTAGGTGTACTTCATAAAAGTGGAATCTACTGTCATTACAAATTAGTTAATAAAATCAGATTTTCTCATCGAACTTTATCCTACAATTATTTGTTCCAAATCCTCTTATTTTTTTCAAATCTAATTTGATTTATTATGTCACCATTCACCTATTAGCAGTCAGATATTAACTTCTTAAAATTGAACCTTATGAACGACAAGTTTTACTTGTCAACTAAAGGTAAATATTCAGGAAATTAACTGACTGCTGACTGCTGAATAGCTTACAGTATATTTCGGAAAAATTAGGTACAGAGTAAATGGTCAAAGTTTTGTAGTGCAGGCATCTTGCCCGCGATTTTATAATAACAGAGTGCGGGCATCTTGCCCGCGATTTTATAATAACAGAAAGCGCTGTATTTTTAGCTAACTACCAAATCTTTCGACTTAATTTTCATAGTCCGCTTCATCAACTCTTGCCATTCTGTCAAATTTGTTAGTTTTTCACTATCAAATTCTATACCTTTTGTTTGAGAGAAATTAGCAAAACTATCCAACCAGTCCATTACTATTTCTGTCCGAGAACTTTCTGCATATTTTAAAGATTTCTGAAGACGTTCTTTCATCTCAATCCAATTATTATTTTGATAAGCATACCATGCTTCCCATACCAACAATTTATATTCTGTTTGACCATCTGATTTGGCATCTCTTAAAATAGTTTGTTGATATTGTAGTTTCTCTAATTCTGACTTAGTTTTTACTAATTCTTTTTGCAAGTTTTGTTGTTGAGATTGAGACTGTTGTAATAATAATTCTGTTTTCCGACGTTGACTTTGAACTTCTTGCAATACACTCTCGGTTTCTTGGAGTTTTATCTGTTTATTTTCTCCCTCTTCACGAGTTTCTTTTAATTGAGTCTGAACTTCTTGTAATAATGTCTGAGTTTCTTTTAGTTCAATTTCCTTATTTTCTATTTCTTCATTAGTTTTATTTGCCTCATTTTGATACTCTTTTGATAAAGTTTTGGCTTGTTTTAATTGAGTTTGAATTTCCTGCAATACTGACTGAGTTTTATTTAGTTCAATTTCTTTATTTTCTCGTTCTTTATCAGCTTGATTTAGCTGAGTTTTATATTCTGCTAATAAAGTTTTTGTTTGTTTTAATTGATTCTGAATTTCCTGCAATACTGATTGAGTTTTATTTAGTTCAATTTCTTTATTTTCTCGTTTTTTATCTACTTGATTTAGCTGAGTTTGATACTCTTGCCTCAATTTTTCTGTTTGCTGAAGTTTTGAATTAGACTCTAATAATTCTGTTTGCAGTTCTTGAATTTGTAGTTGTGATCGCTTCAATTCTTGTTTGGTTTTGTGTAACTGAGATTTTGATATTTCCCATTCATTTTGACTTTTTCTAATTTCTTTTAGTTCAGAATTAGATTTGGTTAATTCTGTTTGAGTTTGGTTTAATTGAGATTTTGTTTCTTGTAATTCTTGGCTAGTTTTTTCTAATTCTGATTTAGACTCAGTTAATTCTGTTTGAGTTTGGTTTAATTGAGATTTTGTTTCTTGTAATTCTTGGCTAGTTTTTTCTAAATCCGATTTAGACTTTTCTAATTCAGTCTCTTTTGCTTGCAATATATCTTCAGTTTTTGTCAACTGAGACTTAGTTTGTTGTTCTTTTTCTTCAGTCTGTTTTAACTGAGATTCAGTTGTTTTTAAAACTGATTTTGTTTCCTGTAGTTGTAACTGAGATTCTTGGAGTCTTGCCTCAGTTTCGGTTAATTGAGACTGAGATTTTTCCCACTCTTCCTGACTTTGATGCAACTGATATTTATAAGCTACTAATTCTCTTCTACTTTCAGACAAATTTTGTTTGGTAACACCTAAATCTACCTGAGTTGTTTGCAGTTCTGAACTTGTATTTTCTAATGCTATTTTTACATCTTTTAAATCTTGCTGAGATTTAAGTAACTCTGCCTCTGTTTGAACTAACTTTGATTGAGAATCTTCCCAAATTTCTTGAGTTTGATGCAGTTGATGTTGGTAAATTTTTTGTTTAGTTTTAGTTTCAGACAAATTATATTTTGTCTGTACTAATTCTGCTTGACTTTGTTTATATTGTAAATTTGATTGTTCTAATAATTCTTCTTTTTCTTCTAACTGAAACTGATATTTTTGACACAATGACTCTGTTTCTTGAAATCTATATACATATTGTTCTAAATCTTCTTGACTTTGAGTTATTTCTAACTTACACTTTTCTAATTCATCTTGGGTTTGACGTAACTGAAATTCTGTCTCCTTAAATTTTTGTTGTTTCTCTTGAGATTTTTTTAAATCTTTTTCTGTCTGCTCTAGTTTTAACTTAGATTCTCTTAGTTCATTTTCAGTTTTCTTTAACTCAGATTTAGATTGACTTAATTCATTTTCTGTTTGGTCAAACTTAATTTTAATATCTTTAACTTTTTCCAGTTCAAATTTAGTTTCTTCTAATACTTTTTCCGTAGTTTCAAGTTGTTTTTGAGATTCTAATAATTTTGTTTCTTTCTCGTTAAACTGAATCAAATATTTTTCTAAATCCTCTTGTACTTGTGTTAACTCCAACTCAGCTTCGGTTAAGTCTGATTGACTTTTTTCTGATTGATTTTTATAAGTTTCTAGTTTTGATAGTAAAAATTTATTTTGACTTTCTAAACCAGATAACTTCATCCAATCTTGAAACGCCCAACTTCTGTAGGGAGACGACTTAATTTTTTCTTGCCAAGAAAAATCTGATATTTCAGATTCTGGTTTCCATGCTCTTGCTTCTAATTCCTGATACATTTCTGTCGCTTCAGGAAAGTAATAATCTATAATAGTTAGTCTATGACTTTCTTGGGAAACTCGATCGTTAAATAATGATATATTCTCAAGATTCCCAACCGAATCATTAAAATTTGTCTGAAACTTTTGATTAATTTTTTTAACAAATAATTGTTGGTTATTAACTACTGTCTGAACATTTATTAAAACACAACGATTAATAGCATGATTATAAAAATTAATAACTTTCTGGTTGTAATGTAACCATAATTTCACTGCCATTTCTGGTTTACTTTTAAATATATTATCTCCCCCACCATAAAGAGAATCAACCACTTCCCAAGGCGAACGATAAATCAAAATAAACTTAGCATTAGGTATTAAATTTGCCCAAAAATCTAAGAACAAAGTTGTTCTAGTTTCCTTCCATCCCCAATTACCAGTTATCGAATTTTTCGCGATAATTTCTTCAGCTTTTTCTCGAAAATTTTCTTCTACATCTATTTTTTCTTGTAAAGTCCATCCATTCCGATCTATACCTTGAGATTCTAATACTTGTTTATGAAATTCATATAAATCTAAATTCTCAAAATATCCTTGATAATTTTCATCTTTTTCCTTGATTAATTTCTGACCTATATGCAAACCTGCACTTTGCAGAATAGAAGTTGTTAAGGAACTTCCAGAACAGTGCATACTGGTAATTATAAAAATAGATTTTTCTGTTTTTTGGTTCATAATAAATAGTAGATTTCGGTTGATTACTGGATATAAATAATTTAGTTGATAAGCATTTCCTGGCGAATGCTACCCAAACAGCGGTCAGCTATTAGTTGTCAACTATTGATCTAAAAATTAGATAAAAACTTTATCAATTGAAGTAAGTTTAACTTTAAGCATTCAGGAGCCAGCATTTAGCAGTTAGCTATTTATTTGACTTTGAGATATAGTCATTCTGGTTTAGACTGAGACAATCATTTCTTACTCTTAAAAGTTTCAGCTAAAAAAATGTTTCATTCTTATTCAGAATAACTATAAAAGCTTGATGATACGACTCCCGATCAATCAACAATTTTATCTGATACAAAATTAAGCTTTCACTTTCCTTATTCCCTTAAATATCCTCCTTAATATTAAGCTTTTTATTGCTGTTAGCTGACAGCTATTAGCTTAATGCTTACGTTTAATTTTACTATCAAAGCCGATTTTATAGGTTATCTTCATTTCCAAATTATAGTTCAGCTTTAGATAATTGATGGCTAATAGCTGTTGGCGCACCATGACCCAGGAAATGCTTATATAGAATTTTATTTTTCCCGTTCTGCAAATAATTAATTTTTTTGAGTATAGCTTGCTCAGAAATTAATTTTCTACTTCATAGCTAAAGTTCCTGTGCAAGATAAATTAAATTACTAAATCATTTACAGTAAATAATATAGTAGCTTAACACACCTAAAATGTTCCCATATTATTGACAGATACTGAGTTAAACAAATGAATTTTCAGATTTAATCAAATAAACCTGCCTCTAATAATATATAGCAACTCTCATACTTGTGACCTACAAAATTCCTAATTTTAGGGAACAGGACACAGGTAATAGGATAAAAATAGATGTACCTTATCACTATGAAAAATGCTATATAACCTATTCTTCTTAGATGTGTTAGTGTAGCAAATATTGAGGATAAATTTAATAAATAATATCAAATCCATTAGACATCTCCTCCAAATGAGGGAACACTTAACTGGGAAAAGAGAACAGGGAAAAAGAATTGATAATTTATAGGTAATAATTGATTTTACTTTTTATTTTTGGAGATGTCTATTAGTATTGGTATAATTCAATATTGTAGAGGTTTGGTCTTCAAATCTTAGCATTCAGCAATCAGCTTTTGAAGCAAATCTATAATTTTCGGTCATACATAAATATATAATAGTTTGACAATGCGAAATATATGATTGAAAAGTAGAATTTCAGGACTAAAGTCATCTGAACCCAGAAACCGGGTACGAGGGTAGACATCTATTGTTCCAAACAACGATTTATCCTAGAAACCGATTTTTTTGTGTAAGTCCTAAAGTTAAAAGGTAAGCATTTCCTGGGTCATGCTGCGCAAACAGTAATAAAACTCAGCTTTTATAGTAAGATATGGTTTGGTCTTAATTAATAAAACTATTACCTCAAACCAATTAAACTAGCTCAATTAATAAAGCTCTATATCGAAAACTAAAGATAATAGTTGATAGCTGACGGCTGAATGCTTACATTAAAAGAATGCTTGTCATTCTATTTTTATTCTGCTTGAGCTAACTGCTCAAGTGCTAATAACTGAAAGCTTACATATTGCTTAAATTCTAATTATCAAATTAAGGAAATTTTACACAAAAATGTCAACAACAACAACAGAAACAGAAACCAGTGTTAACTATCTCCATATTGGAAATAAATTATTAAGACAAGGCAACCTACCCGAAGCTACCGATGCTTACCAACAAGTAATTAAACTTAATCCTAAATCAGCAGTTGCTTATCAAAATTTAGGAGAAACTCTCAGTTTACAAGGCAATTTAGAGGAAGCTGCAAATATTTATAACCAAGCAATTAAACTACAGAAAAATAATCCTTGGTCTTATTATTATTTAGGAGAAATTCTGATTAAACTTGAGAGATTTGAGGAAGCAGTTATTTATCTACGTCAAGCCATCGAACTTACTCCAGATTTTCCCAATTTTTATCATAGTTTAGGATTAGCTTTGGCAAAACAAGGATTATTTGATGAGGCAATAACTACTTATCATCGCGCTCTCGAAATAGAACCCAATTCTATCTTCACTTATCAATATTTAGGTGAAGCATTAGCCAGTCAAAAAAATGGGATGAAGCTATAGAAAGTTTCAATCAAGCTATTAAAATAAATCCTTATTTATCAGAATGCCATTTGGCTTTAGGCAAAGTTCTAGAAAATGCTGGTCAAACAGAATCATCTATTAATTCTTATCGTCATGCTCTGGAATTAAATCCCAATTTAGCTGAAGCTTACTATTACATTGCTTTATCTTTAACTAAATTACAAAAATGGGAAGAAGTAATTAATTCTTGCCAACAAGCTATCTCTCTAAATTTTAAAAATGCAGAAATTTATCATTATTTAGGAGCAGCTTTTACCCAACTGCAAAAATGGGAAGAAGCAATTTCTGCCTATCAAAATGCAATTGAATTTAATCCTAACTCTCCAGTAATTCATCATCAATTAGCTTATGCTTTAGCTCAACTAAAACAGTGGGAAAAAGCTGAACTTGAATATCGAGAAGTTCTCAGAATTAATCCTAATGCAGCAGTAGTTTATAACCAATTAGGACAAGCATTAACAGAAATGCAGAGGTGGGAAGAAGCAATCAATTGTTATCAGAAAGCTGTAGAAATTAAGCCAGATAATCAAAAATTTAATCAACACCTACAAGAAGCATTAGGAAGAAAAGAAGAACAGAATAGAACCGCAATTGAATCTCGTTTAAAGTTAGCAGAAATGATGCAGCAACAAGGATTTATGGATGAGGCTATTTCTGCTTATCATCAAGCAATAAATCTTAATCCTAATGCTGCTGATTTACATCATAAATTAGGGTATGCTTTGGCAACTATGGAAAAATGGGAAGATGCTGTTTCTGCTTATCGTCGGGCAATTGAACTTCATCCAAATTCGGCAGTTGTACATTATCATTTAGGTCAAGCTTTGTCACATTTAAGTTTAGATGAAGAAGCAATATCCTCCCTCAAAAAAGCTATTGAACTTAAACCCGATTTGTCTAGCGCTCATCAAGCTTTAGAAAAATTACAGGCAAAACAAAATTAAGTTAACTGATATATTAGGAAATAGGAAATAGAGAAAACTTAGCAGAGAATAGTTGGAAAAAATTTCTGCTATTTAATCTAATCTAAGATTTCTTATTACTCTATTTCCTAATCAAATTATTTCAGGGAAAACTTAACAGAGAACAGAGAATAGTTGGAAAAAATTTCTGCTATTTAATCTAATCTAAGATTTCTTATTACTCTATTTCCTAATCAAGTTCTTTTAGAGAAAACTTAACAGAGAACAGAGAATAGTTGGAAAAAATTTCTGCTATTTAATCTAATCTAAGATTTCTTATTACTCTATTTCCTAATCAAATTATTTGAGGGAAAACTTAAAAGAGAACAGAGAATAGTTGGAAAAAATTTCTGCTATCTAAGATTCATTATTACTCTATTTGTAAGCATTCAGCAGTCAGCTATCAGCTATCAGCTATTTAGGGCTTACGTATGGAAATCTAAAACTATTTACATATAAAGATTATAGCCTTTTTAAATGCTGAAAAAGTGGAGCTTTATTCAGCTAAAACTACCAAAAAGTTAGGATATTAGGGAGGCTAAGGATGAAAAAACAGGAAAAATTATTCCTCTATTATTGCTGATAACTGACGGCTAATAACTGAATGCTTACGTCGATTTCCTACTCAAATTCTTTATTAGCTATATTATTTATAGTAGATGAAGCTAATTAAAATTAGTGGCGAGTTTCAATCTCCCATTAATTTTTACTTCTCACTTTATCCAACTTTCTTTTATGTCTATAAATTTCACTTTACCGGACTCAAATTTCAAGAAATGCAAAAATCCTACACTTATAAATTTTAACTTTTGATTTGCCTCTAGCACAACGTAGTAATCGTAAATGATTTGCCAAAAAACTGTAGGGGTTTGGAGACCAAACCCCTACGGTAAAATGTTACAAGCTATTTATAATTAGAACTTGCTGATGATAAAGTATAGGAATATTAACAGATAGATGTAAAAGCCTTTTTAGGTTAAAATAAAGTACCAGATTTTTGTCTAAGAACCTGCGGTTCCCGAAAAATCAAAAAGTTAGGTATTTGTGCAAGAGTTGGGCAGAAAAATTATCCCTTGATTTTTATGATTGCCTCCTGTCTAACTCCCTATTCCCGTTGAGTATGTAGGGACGCCATTATTAAACGTCCCTACATACTTCCTGCTCCCTACAAATAGCAAAAAAACTTTCCATAAACAAACCCTAATTACTATAATATTAGTGGCAATTTTTCAACTGTCTACTTTCAAAATAATTCAACTTCCCGATATTAATAGTAATATATCAAATTTGCCTAATTCCTCAGATGTTATAATCAAAATAGTGGCATATATCTCTCACTATCTAGAGAGCAAAATCCCTAAAGTTAAACCATAGAGTTAATCAAGGAATTTAACCATGACATCTAACTTATGCCTCCAACAAGTAAAACCCCAGTCCACCTCCTATATTACTGAAACTAATATAGATTCTTGCATTACTACTGCCTGGCTTGACTTAGTAGCATCAACGGTAGATAATTTTGAGGGAGATGATTGGCTAGCTTTATGTGGTGATATAGATGAAGGTGAAATTTACCGAGATTGGTTTATTTGGCAAGATGTAGATTTTTCCCAAGAGTGGGAAGCTTACGATCTAATTACTAATAAAAGATTTGTAGCTAAAGATTTATCTTTACTTAAAACTAAGATAGATCAAATAGAAGATACAAGAACCAACATATCTATAAGCAACTCAGAAAATTTATTGTGAAAAAAATTATAATGGCAGGTAGCAATACTTATCTGTTATCTGCTCCAAACCCTCAATACTTGATATTATAGTAGAGAATTTATTAAAATAAGGAAAATGGTTTCTAATAGCCTAATTTTTATACTTTTTATGATATTCCTAATCCTACTATTTGTTGGATCTGGTATCTAAATTATCAAAAACCAGATGCTTCTGAAAGTTAAGTAGTAGTGCAAAATAAATTTTCTAGTTCAGAACTGATAATTTGTATAATTAACTATTTAGTCTCAAATAAATCTAAAATTTGCTCATCTTAAGACATCTGACGCTATAATATTAGACAGGTGACTGTTAAGAGGATGTCCAGATGTTATTCCCAGATCAAGTTTCTCAGAACCCAGAAACTGAACCCATCCCTAGAATCTATCAAATTTTAGGATTTGACAGAATACCTAAAAATGTTTTGGAATTACCCCAAGAACTACAAATAGTTAGTATAATTCGTCAGGGATTTTCAGTAATTTCTGTAATTAAAGTAGCAGAATATTGTGGCATTTCTGAGTCACAAATGGCAGCTTTATTAGCAACTTCTGAACGGACTATCTCTAGGCGTAAGAAAGATCAGAAACCACTTGATATTTCTGAGTCAGATAGATTGTATCGCATTGCGAGAATTTTTGCACATATATTAGATGTATTTGAAAATGTGGAAACAGCAAGAGATTGGCTAAAAAAATCAAATCGTGCTTTAGCTGGAAAAACTCCTTTAGAACTATTAGATACAGATGCAGGTGCACAACAAGTAGATGAACTTTTGCATAAAATAGAGTATGGAATGTACAATTAATAATTAATTACTCATGTTTGTTAGTTATTAATAGAAGATCATATCGCAGCTAAGATGCCTATGCTATAAATCTTGCTTTTTTGGTGTTGCATATTTGGGGGATGAATTATAGTCTTAGACAAAAGGAAAGTAAAAGATAAGATTTACATTATTCTGCAAATATTCATCCCTTATTTCAGCAATGCCCTTTTTTTGTGTAATATCAAATCTTCTTACCCGGAAATGCTATGATCAACGAGTTGGGAGAGCAAATATTCAGAATGATAGAACATCTAATACAAACTAAGTTTCTAGACTTTTTTGATTTTTTAGTTATATCAACTATACCGTAGAAAGTTCTAGGAATAATTATTACTAACTAAGGCTTTCAGCTATCTAAAGGTCAGGAACTTTATATTGAGAACTTTAAGTGCTGCAAGCCTTTCCCAATAATGCTTTCATTCCATTCTCCAATTCAAAATTATAAATTATAAATTCTCAAATATCAAAACTATTAAATTTAATATAAAAGTAGTTCAAAAAATTATAATTAATAATGAGTTTAACAGTATGGCGAATCTCTCATCAAAAATATATTGATATTGCCTGGAAAGGTGAAACTTATAGTCATAGTAGAGGTCGTTGGAACTCTAAAGGAACAACTTTAATTTATACTTCAGCAACATTATCTTTAGCTGCATTAGAAACTTTAGTTTGTATGGAAATAGAAAACTTTGGTAATATATTTCTATCTATTTGTCTCACAATCCCAGATAACTTTCCCATTAAACAAGTGGATGAATCTCTGTTACCTCAAAACTGGCGTGATACTTCGGCACCAAAAATTTTAGCTTCTATTGGAGATAAATGGTTTAATTCTAAAACTACAGCAGTTTTAAGGGTTCCTTCTGCCATTATTCCTCAAGAATATAATTATTTGATTAATCCTTTACATCCAGATTATGAGAAAATTTCTATTGCTCCACCTCGACCTTTTATCTTAGACCGCAATCTCAAAACTATCAAAAAAATGGTAGTTAGGGAATAGGGAGTAGGGAATAAGTATGGAGGAAAAAAGTATTTTGGCAAATATTCAGATGCACTAAAAATCTGTTAATATTTTAATGATTAATCAGCCATATCTATTTATTAATAAATAGGGTTTACTGATTAAATATCAAACTCTTTACAGCTAAAAGTCAAAGTATTTTTAGTTATCAAAAATTCCTAACTTTTAGGTAACTCAGGTTGAAAAATTTAGCATTTTTAGACCGCTATGACAGAAAAATTAAGGAACTATTTTTTCAACCACTTCCTCTGTAACTCTTAACTACTTCCTACTCACTACTTCACCAAAAAGGCTTTAATCAGCAAACCCTAGATACAAGGTAGCAACCAAAAGAAACAAAGTTCTCTTGGCTGCTGAAAATCAAATATTTCTAGCAATTAAAAAGCGAGAGTAGATTAGCTGTCAATCCTATCTAAGATTTGAAAATGGCTTTAAATGAATATAACCTTTAAAGTCGCCTTTCATAGTAATACCCAATTTATTTTAACTAATAAAGGCTTTTATGTCAAACTAAAATAAATCGCTGACCACTATTTGCTGACTGCTTACATTAAAAGTCAATAAAGACTTATTAAACTGTAGCTGCTTCTAGACTAAATGCTTCCTTTAATAAATCCACCTTATCCAATTTTTCCCAAGGCAAATCTAAATCAGTACGCCCCAAATGACCATAAGCAGCAACATCTTGATAAAAACGACCGCCTCTCTCTCCAGGTAAGTTCCGGAGGTTGAAAGTCTGAATAATTCCTGCTGGACGAAGCTCAAAGTTTTCTTTCACTACTTCCAATAACTTATCCTCATCAACCTTAGAAGTACCAAAAGTCTCAATCATCATACTAACAGGTCTGGCCACACCAATAGCATAACTAATTTGAACCTCACACTTTTCTGCTAAACCTGCTGCAACAATATTTTTAGCAATGTAACGACAAGCATAAGCTGCTGAACGGTCTACCTTAGTTGGGTCTTTTCCGGAAAAAGCACCGCCCCCATGACGGGAATAACCACCATAAGTATCAATGATAATCTTACGTCCTGTCAGACCACAATCTCCTTGTGGACCACCAATAACAAATTTGCCAGTAGGGTTGACAAGAAAACGAGTTTCTGCATCAGGCTTAATCTTGGCGTCAGTAAATATTGGCTCAACCACATATTTCCAGAGGTCTTCTTTAATCTTAGCTTGAATTTCTGTTAACTCTGTAATTTCTCCAATAGTAGCAGTATGTTGAGTAGAAATTAAGATTGTGTCAATACCAACAGGACGACCATCTTCATAAATAATAGTAACTTGACTTTTAGCATCTGGTCTTAGATAAGGCAGTTGACCACTTTTTCTGACTGCAGTTAATTCGCGAGCAACTCGGTGCGCTAAACTAATAGGTAGAGGCATTAATTCTGGAGTTTCATTACAGGCAAAACCAAACATTAGGCCTTGGTCTCCTGCTCCTATTGCATCAAGTTCTTCCTCGCTTAATAGATCACGAGTTTCTTGAGCTCTATCTACCCCTTGAGCAATATCTGCTGACTGTTCATCAATAGCTACTAAAACAGCACAGCTATCGGCAGAAAAACCATTTTCTGCATGGATATAGCCAATTTCAGCAATTTTTTTCCTAGCTATATCTATATAATTTACTTGCGCCTTAGTTGTAATTTCACCAGAAATTAAGACTAACCCTGTATTTACTAATACTTCAGCAGCCACACGACTGGTTGGATCTTGGGCTAATATAGCATCTATAATTGTGTCAGAAATTTGGTCGCAAATTTTATCTGGATGTCCTTCAGTAACAGACTCAGAAGTGAATAAGTAACGACTAGACAATAGTGGTTCCTCCTATATTTTGTTTTCCAAGAATTTAGTCAATGAGTAATAAGCCTTAACTTCGGGATAATATCTTTACCAGAATAACTACTTTATTTTCTACTTTCTACTTTCTGTGTCATCAAATTAAGTAAAATACCTAACAGAAAACTCAGTTGGAAGTAAGCTACTGTCCCTTTTATGCTATTCCCTCTATATGAGAAATATTGTGGGGCATATACAACTTTATAAGTGAAAACTGTCTTTTCTGACGTTATTTTTTCTGGTCAATCAATTATTTTGACCAGAAGCAGAAGATTCTCAATTATTTTTTTACTTCACCCTGAGTTAATAGCTTGATTGATTATACCAAAGATTGTATGGAAATTAACAAATACAGCAGATTTTAGATAAGGTAGGGAGTAGGGATTAGGGATTAGGGAGTCAACCCAAACCCACCCCTAACCCCGACCGTGGATGGGATTTAGGAGGAATAGGAGTTATAGAGGAGTAGGGACTTTTTCCGCCCTTGAGCAGTCCGTCAGGATCAAGCATTTTTTTATGCAACGTCCCTACAAAAGAATTGTCTCTTAATTTTTCTGTCCTACTGAGCCTTGTGTCCTAACTTTTTTAACATTTTTGAGCTTAAAGCTGGTACTTTTTTCCAATAAACAAGTTATTAAAACCTTTGTCATAAATGCTTTCATCTTTATTCAGCAACCCCTAGTTAAAATTCCAAAGAAATAGTGAGTGAAGTTGCAGAGGAGGGACTCGGACAAATTATCTCTTGACTTTTCTGCCCCTACTTACCATAACACTAACTTTTTTTCGCTTCATAAGCTGAAAATATGGTACTTTTTTCGCTTCTTAAATTCTCAAACCTTTATCTATAAAAATGCTTTAATATTTAATCAGCCAGCCCTAGTTCGTCATATTATTTTAATTTCTTCTAACTGAGCGATCGCCACATCTGCTGACTGTAAATGTTTAGCTTCTGGTTTTCCCCAACAAATACCGATACAACCTGCTGCTCCTGCTTTTCTTCCCATTTCTATATCTACAGGAGAATCTCCCACCATTAATGTCCTAACTGGTTTAACCCCTAATTTCTGGCAAGCTTGTAAAAATAGTTCTGGTTGTGGTTTACTCCAACCATTATCAACCCCCATTTCTAGTTGGATATAATCGTTGAGTTGATAATATTTAACGAAATCTTGTACTGCTATTGTACTATCCGCAGACAATATACCCAATTTTATACTTGCTTGTGAGAGATACTTTAAAACTTCTAGACTACCTTCAAACAGAGAACCTGGGTTAGACTGTAACAATATTTGGTCAGCTTCTGCAAAAGCCTCTTGGACAATATTCAAAGATTCTAACCAACCCCGTCCAGTTTCAGCAACGTAAGCTGCTGCTGCAATTTCATTTTCTCGTCTACTCCCAACCGCCATTAATCCTGTAGGATTAATATTATTGCCATCAATCCCGAAAGCCATTAATAAAGGTTCCCCTATTCCAGGGATTTTAGCATCAATAAGGCGAGAGCACTTTTGCCCCAAATTTCTTAAATCTTCTTGAGAGTCTTCTAGAGTACCATCTTTATCAAAAATAATTGCTTGAATATCTTTAAAGATTACACCTCGGCAGTTAATATCTACCATAGTTTTGTGTTTTTGTATAGAGTAAATAGATATATTTTTTTATTTATATTTATGTATAGTTCATTAATCAAAAGCAGAATATAGGGAATAAATACCAGTCCTAGTCATTGTTGATTTATCTAGGAATTACGCAACAACTTTATTTATATATAGCAGTAGGGTGCGTTACGCTTCGCGCTCCACACCCTACTGGATTGTTTCACCTAAAATAGTGCCAAGCGTAGGGGCGGGTTTGAGCCAGAATTTTCATGGTTACTCCAAGATTTCTATAAACCCGCCCCCTAGGACAGTTGGCTATATCATTAGGGGGGTTCGCTAATCATCTGCGAACACTCGTTGTACCGACATTGCATAACAAAAATGCGTTTCATGTCGCGTAGCCAAACGTCCCTAGGCTCAAACCTGCCCCTACCCTGCCTTCCTAATGCACAGTTTTAGATGAAATAGTCCACTACCAGTAGAGTTAATGCGTAATTCCTGTTATCATCTTTACCAACTAACTGTTCTAACTGCTCATTCCGATACTCTGCATTGCTAACAAAAGCTAACAATGCACAGTAATCTAATTACTGAGGGGGTATCTCCCAAAGTCTACAAAAAAACCTGTAGACGCTTTCAACACTTATGTCGCCTTGGTTATTAGCCTTCGCAGAAATTGAAATTACTTGACCATGCTAGAGGCAACTTATCAGTATAACGGTTACTTAGTGGCCTGGTTTCACACCACCAACTTTTCTGTTGACTGCATCTTAACACAATTTGTATAAATTGATTCACTCAATTTATGTGAACTTATGTAAATCAACTTTAGCAAATCAATCACGAACAATTAACCCTATTTATCTGCACCATAATTTTAGTTATTAATTATCAGCAGGAGGTACTGATGTATCTGTACCTACCGTAGCTATTTCTGCTGTAGTATCCTCTTCTTGTTTAACTACAGTTTCTGTCTCTTCCGGCGCTTCTACTGTTTCTGCTGTGGCCTCAACTTCTGGTGCTTCTGCTGTTTCAGTTGTGGCCTCAACTTCTGGCGCTTCTACTGTCTCTGCTGTGGCCTCAACTTCAGCTGCTTCTACTGGTGTTTCTTCTATAGTCTCTCCTCGCTGGGCAGCCATCATTTTTTCCCTAAACTTAGCTGCCATTTCCTCTGCCTGATCATATACCAATTGTGGATTTTTCACCATCGCCCCTGGTTCGGGTTCTAATTGTTTAGTTGACAAAGATATACGGCCTCTGTCAGCATCTAGATCAATGATCATAACTTTCAATTCATCATTGACCTTTAGTACAGCACTAGGAGTTTCGATATGGTCGTGGGAAATTTCTGATATGTGTAGTAAACCACTTACACCACCAATATCTATAAAAGCTCCATAAGGCTTAATACCACGAACAGCACCTATCACTACTTCCCCTACCTCTAGACGGTTCATCTTCCGCTCAACCAAAGCACGACGATGACTTAAAACTAGACGATTACGCTCTTCATCTACTTCTAGAAATTTTAGAGGTAATTCTTCGTTGAGTAAATCTTCTTTTGGTTTGCGCGTACTAATATGTGAACCAGGAATAAATCCACGCAACCCTTCTATCCTAACTAGGGCACCACCACGGTTCGTCGCAAATACTTGGGAACGTACAGTTGCATCTTCTGCTTGTAACTGTCGGACTCTTTCCCAGGCCCGCATATATTCTATCCGTCTAATGGACAAAGTTAATTGTCCATCTTCATTTTCATCTGTGAGGATAAAAAATTCTCTCGTTTCATTAGATTGTAGAACTTCTTCTGGATTTTCTACCCTATTAATTGACATTTCTTGGATAGGAATATAAGCAGCAGTTTTAGCTCCAATGTCAATTAATGCTCCCCTTGGTTCTAAACTAAATACAGTTCCTGCTACAATATCTCCAGGACTAAAGTGATAGTCATATTTATCTAGTAAAGCTGCAAAATCTTCGTGAGTAAAGCCTATTTCTTTGGTTGGTGTTTTCAAATTTATCATGCGTGTATTTTCTTGGGATTTCTCTCCTTAATGTTTTTTTACTTGTCTTGATAGTTTTCCTAATTCATAAAACTACTGATATCAAACGTCATAATTAGCGACATTTTTAGCAATGGATAATTGATAATTGACAATTAGAGATAGTTTTCATTACCTATTATCAATAGAATAATATTTCTGCACTTGGTTTAATACTCTCGGTTTCAACCAGAGGTAATTATTAATGATTCTAGCTTACAGGCAACAGCAAGACCTCCACAGACAGGAATTAACTATCAGGCCAACCGCATTTCTCTACTTATACTTTATTAAGTTACATGCGAGAAGAAGATGTGAGACAAAACTTTCCAAAAAACTATGATTTCTGAGAAAAACCTATTTTTTTGTATAATTTAGGTAAGCAACAATTTATTTCCCAGCCGTTAGAATTACTGTAGTTAATACTCCTTAATCAGTCAAGGCTTTAGTATTTACTTCATTTTTTTGACTCTAATTTGGAGCTGGACTTACAACTTACCTAGAATGTTTATGTACTCTTAGATAGAAAAAATGTGCTTAAAAGGAGTAATTGTCTCTATTCCTACAGAAATCAAATATTCTTGAGGTCAATTAATTAATTGACCTCAAAACATAAGGTCATACAAAAATTGGGACATTGTTGCATCCATTCTGTAGAAAATGCGTAAAGTTGGCCTCGCCCAGTTATTTTAGCTTTTTCAGATCGACACACTGGCTTTTCAAATCTCTTTACCTGTTTAATGCCGAACCACAGAAGCTCAGGACTAGCTGCGCATCCCAAGGTGTTATGACCGATCAGGACGTTTACTTAAAAAAAGTGGGCTGGACTAACCATGTAAGCTACTTGAGCGCTTTAATTAGATTTGTGGTTAGTCTAGCAAGGTCTATATATCATTCGGTAAAATAGAAATTTCACCGAGTCAAGCCAAGTTCCTAATCTCTTATTATGATTCAAAACACTTTATTTTACCATACCCAGAGTTTTTTAATTTGTTATAATATTTAGGCTTGACTTTCTCTTGTCAAATTTAATACTAAGTTGTACAAGAAACTGGTGTTTCACAATCAGGAGTATCTTCTTGTAGAGAAATGTCCGAACTTTCTGGCCAAGTCTTGGGAAACTCTAAATTATCTTTTTGATTTTGTAGATCGTTTAAAGTATCTACGAAATCCCGAATACCTTGAAATTTACGATAAACAGAGGCGAATCGAATATAGGCTACTTCACTAATACCACTTAATTTACTCAGAACAATTTCACCAATTTCGGCACTGGTAATTTCTCTCTGAGATCTACCTTGTAATTCAATCTCTATTTCATTCACAATAGCTTCAAGCTGACTAACTTCGATACCAGTCTTTTCACAGGAACGGATAATACCTCGAAGCAATTTCGATTTGTCGAAAGACTCTTTTTGATTATCCCTTTTAATTACTGTTACTGTTACAAACTCAATTCTTTCATAAGTCGTGAAACGATGTTGACAGTTCATACATTCTCGCCGACGTCGAATACTTTTACCAGATTCAGCGGAACGGGACTCTAAAACACGACTATTTGTGTGTTGACAAATTGGACATAGCATACTTTATATTTTTTATACATAAATAAATAATTTTGTCTAATCCAGGGAAATGGTTACTTGTGATTAATTATTAGGTTATGAGTGCTGGATTAAGAACTCAGCACTCACAACTTATCAACAAGGTAATTTTTGAGATAGGAAGTTCATCAAAAATGATTATTTTCCAATCCTAGGTGGATCGCGGAAGGCGATCGCGAAAAATATTACACCTAAAGACAAAGCCAATACCAATATATATGCTGTACTTTCCATATAAATAATTTCCTGACAATCCAGTTCTCTATCAGTTTACCAGTTCATTGTAAATAAAAGTCCAACGAAAATACTTTGTAACTTTTTTCAAAGTAATCGTTGGACTTTTATCAAATTTTAATATTTCTTAAGATACCAAGATAGCTGTTTTGGCCAAATTTTAGTACCTGTTTTGTTAAATTTATTCCCTACGGGTACTCAAGTCACCCACTTTCTGGAATAAACCAAATTCTACTTGTTCTTCTAGATCTGGGTCAATACCTGCAAATACATCGCGGAACAAAGTCCGGCATCCGTGCCAAATATGACCAAAGAAGAATAGAAGAGCGAAACAAGCGTGACCATAAGTAAACCAACCGCGAGTGCTAGTCCGGAATACACCGTCAGAACCTAGAGTTTCTTGGTCAAAATCAAAAGGTTGGCCACCTTGAGCTTTACGAGCATACTTCTTAACATCTATAGAGTTAGTAAATGTTTGACCATCAAGTTCACCACCGAAGAAACTAACAGTTACACCCTGAGCTTCAAAACTATATTTTGATTCTGAACGACGGAAAGGAATATCTGCCTTAACTACACCTTCAGCATTAGTCAAAACTACTGGGAAAGTTTCAAAGAAGTTAGGTAAGCGGCGTACAAATAATTCCTCACCATCTTTATCTGTAAATACAGGATGTCCAAGCCAACCTTCTGCTAGACCATCACCATTGTTCATTGGACCAACCCGGAATAGACCACCTTTAGCGGGACTATTACCAACGTAGTCATAAAAAGCTAATTTTTCAGGGATAGTCAACCAAGCTTCAGAATCAGTTTTCCCTGCTGCTACCTGAGCTTGAACACGACGCTCAATTTCTTGTTGGAAGTAACCACTATCCCACTGATAACGAGTTGGGCCAAAAAGTTCGATGGGAGTAGCAGCACTGCCATACCACATTGTGCCAGCTACCACAAAAGCTGCAAAGAAAACTGCTGCGATACTGCTAGAGAGAACTGTTTCAATATTACCCATCCGTAAAGCTCTGTAGAGACGTTCTGGAGGTCTTACTGATAGGTGGAATAAACCAGCAATAATTCCGACAATACCAGCAGCAATATGGTGAGCTACGATTCCACCCGCATTAAATGGGTTAAAACCTTCTGGTCCCCACGATGGTGCTACTGGTTGGATCGAACCCGTTAGTCCATAAGGATCTGATACCCACATTCCCGGACCAAATACTCCGGTCAAATGGAAAGCCCCAAAACCAAAGCAAAGTAAACCAGATAAGAATAGGTGAATACCAAACATTTTTGGTAGGTCTAAAGCAGGGTCTCCTGTACGTTCGTCAAAGAATAAATCTAAGTCCCAGAAAACCCAGTGCCATACAGCAGCTAGGAATAATAAACCAGAAAGAACGATGTGAGCTGCTGCTACACCTTCAAAAGACCAGAAACCAACGTTGGAAGCTACTTCTCCTGTAACACTCCAGCCACCCCAAGATTGGGTAACGCCTAAACGGGCCATGAATGGCATAACGAACATTCCTTGGCGCCACATTGGGTTGAGGACTGGATCGCTAGGATCAAAAACTGCTAGTTCATAAAGGGCCATTGAGCCTGCCCAACCTGCTACTAGAGCAGTGTGCATTAAATGCACGGATATTAGTCGTCCTGGATCGTTCAGAACAACTGTATGTACACGATACCAAGGTAGTCCCATTGACTACGCTCCTCCTCTTAGTAATAAGTATTGTGAAAGTTTTTTTCTTTTGCTTGTTATGCCGACTTGGCAATTTGTCCTGTCATTGGTATAATCTTCGAGATTATTTCGGACAAAGTGGCCAAATATACCAAATGAAGGCATAAAAATTAAAACTATTTCAAGAATTGTATAGAGTTTTAATGTTAATAGCAAGTTATTTCAGTTATCAGTTATTCGTTATTAGTTATCAGTAGAGAGTGAACCTCCGACTAAACTCGGAGGCTTGAAATACTGAGTTAAAATTTTTTCATCCCCGAACAAGGGGGGCTTTATACCTCTTTTTTTTGGTAAGGAAAGTAAATGAGTCTATAGCCCTCAGCTATCAGCAATAAGACTCTATCATGTTTAAGGATAGGTTTTAAGTGAATATAGACTTTAGAGCTGACTTTTATAGTAAAATTTTTCGTTTCTCAATTAAATATTGCTTTGATCGCTCACTAAAAGCAATAGCTGATAGGTGATGGCTGAGGGCTGTTTGCGCAGCATTCCGCAGGAAATGCTTACTTATGGTTTATGAGAATTGGTATTATCTAAACCTTATTCTGCTATGATTAACTTCTAACATTTTATTGATTTTTACTTTTTTGAAATTATACTTTTGACTGCTGGATTAAATTTCTTGGTTAGTTTGACAAATAGCTGAGGTACTGGAAAGATATTCCAAGACTTTTTCAGCATTAATTAAGCGAGTTAAGACAACATTGCCAATATTTTGATTAGGTGCAGACTGTTTAACTTCAATAGTAGGATAAATCTCTATCATTAATACTGCATCTTCGACTTGATGAAGCCACATTTGTTCGTTTTTATCCCATAAACAGATTGACATTTTTTTTATATCTGGCGTTCGTCTCCAGGCAGTTTCATTCCACAAACCACCTACTGTCCATATTTGACCTATTGCCCATCCCTCTGATAAGAAAAAGTATTTCACAGATTTTAATAAGGTTAACTAAATTTATTGAAAAGTTTATCAGAAATAAGAGTATGGATAATTAATAATTAATAATTAAAGAAATAGCAATCCTAAAATTAGGTTGTAACAATTCAAAAACTGGAAATAAATTCGGAAAATATTACCTATTGCTGATTACTTATTGCCTCCATACCCAAAAGCAATAAGATTGCTATACATTCTATGTCAAAAAAAATCAACTAAACTATTGAGTGGAAAAGCTGAAAGTTTAATTTTATTTGATGGAGTTATTTGGATTTTTATTTATGTTTGGTAAATAAGCCATCACCATTTTTTTTGACTTGAAATATACAAAGATAGCCATCCTAAAATAGGTTGCAACAATTCAAAAACTATAAATAAATTCCGAAAATATTACCTATTGCCCATTGCTTATTGGCTCCATACCGAAAACCAATAATATTTTTATACACAAATAAAAAAAGGATTACTATATACAATTAATCACATTCAACCAAATTACCAGCAGACACAAATCCTTGCAAAGGATAACTAATTTTTACCCATTTACGTCTTTCACCATTTTGATCAGGAATTAGTTGATAATTTTCTACTAAAGTAAGCTGACTATTAACAGGTACTTTTCCTTTATACTTGGAAAGTCTGGTAGCATCCTCCCTTACTGCTAAACCTCGTGGTGCTTTTTTACTATCAATTTCACGGCATAAACTTTCATCTGTTTTTAATGTATAATCAGAAGTTGGAGATGTTTGTGTCGGTACATTATTGATAGGGGGATTTTGACCAGAATATTTTTCTGTATTTTCTTCTTGAATGGATGTTTCTCCTGAATGATTTTCTGCCACTTCAGAACATTCTATTAAGTTAATTTCATTGCCAGGAAAACCAATAGAAACAAACCCCGCAATAGGAAAATTTATTTCCACCCAGGTTCGACCTGCGGGACCTCTAATATTTAGATAACCTGGAATTAATTTTACTTGTTGATTAGGATTTAAACTGCCAACTTTAGGAGAATTAGGGGTTGGTCTTTTCTGAACAGTTAAACCTTGTTTGTTATTGACTAAACGACATAAACTAGCAGCTTCTTGAGATACTTCAATAACTTCTGGAGATATTTGAGTAGTTTCTTCAGATACCTGGGAAGTTTGGATACTGGTAATAGCTTTTTTAGTAATATTACCAACTATCATTAACATTAATATTAACAATGCCAGTGATTGACGCATAATTAAGCAAGAAGGAAGAAGGAAGGAAGAAGGAAGGGGTAGATAATTAACAATTAAAAATTACTAAAAAATGAGGTCTAAAGCCTCCCTTTTTAAGGGGATGAAAAAATTTTAACTCAGTATTTAAAGCCTCCGACTTTAGTCAAAGGTTAACTGATAACTGATAACTAAAATTACCTATTTTTACAAAGAATAAAATTAGCCAAAAGATTTTTTTCTTTTTTTCTCCGTGAATGAAGAACCTTTATGACTTGATTTTTCAGTAAATGTAAATTTTGAAGGAAGAATGAAGAAGAAAGAAGAAAGAAAGGGTAAATAATTAACAATTAAAAGTTACCTATTCTTACAAAGAAGAAGATTAGCCCCAAATTTTTTTCTTTTTTCTCCGTGAATGAAGAACCTTTATGACTTGATTTTTCAGTAAATGTAAATGTTGAAAAAAAGGGAGAAATAATCAAGTATTGACTCTTCATTATTAATGGATAATTGCCTCTGGTTAAAACCTAGAGCATTGAGGCAAGTGGGGGAATCTGATTTATTTTTTCTCCTAAATTAAGGATAGAATTTCCCAAAAATAGATTAATTATTAATTAGCCATTGGTAAGCATTCAACTCTTAGCTTTCAGCTATTAAAAATAAAACTTCTATTGAATAGATATAGAAGTAAATTTTAAAATTTTGTAGTAGTATTAAACTCTGGCTTAATAACATATAAACATTCAGCTATTAGCCGTCAGCTCTCAGCTTTTTAACGAATGAAGTAACTATTCGTTTAATTTATACTAACTTTTTAACCATAGAATTGAACCAGAAGAAAGACGAGCTTATTTCAAAGGTAATAAAGCTAATAGCTAATAGCTGACTGCTGAATCCTTACCTTTATTTCTTCAAATAAATAAGGCTAGTTAAAACTGCTGTAAAAAGCGTAAGTCACTAGCATAAACTCGCCGAATATCATCAATTTGGTGTAACACCATAGCAAATCTTTCTACTCCAAAACCTGCAGCAAAACCTGTATACTTTTCTGGATCATAACCCACAGCTTGCAAAACATTTGGGTCTACCATTCCACAACCTAATACTTCTAACCATTTGCCATTCCATTCTAAATCTACTTCTGCTGAAGGTTCGGTAAATGGAAAATAACTAGCACGGAAACGAATAGGTAAATCTCCAAACATTTGTCGCAGAAATTCTTTAATAGTTCCTTTCAGGTCAGAAAATCTTAACCCTTTATCTACTGCCAATAATTCAATTTGATGGAACACTGCTGCATGAGTTGCGTCTACTGTATCTCGACGATAAACACGACCAGGTGCAACAATTCGGATAGGTGGTTCATTTTTTTCCATGTAACGAATCTGGACTGAAGAAGTGTGAGTCCGCATTAAGTTTCCGTCTGGTAAGTAGAAAGTATCCTGCATATCTCTAGCAGGGTGGTCTGGTGGAGTATTTAGGGCTTCAAAGTTGTAATAGTCACTTTCCATTTCTGGACCAGTACAGGTTGTATACCCTAAACCAACGAAAATGTCAAGGGCACGATCTATCAAGCCATTTAGGGGATGAATTTTTCCTTGGGGACGGTGTACCCCTGGCATACTAACATCTAAGGTTTCAGCTTGAAGTTTAGCGACAATTTCTGCTGCTTGTAAATTACTACGTTTTTCGTCTAGGTTAGCTTGGATGGCTTGTTTAACTTCGTTGGCGATCGCTCCTACTTTTGGTCGTTCTTCAGGGCTAAGTTTACCCATTGCACCGAGTATTTTAGACACTTGACCTTTTTTGCCTAGATAATTAATCCGTAAATCTTCTAATTTTTCTAGGCTTTCTGCGATGGCGATCGCTTCTGTTGCTGTTTGGCGTAATTCTTGTAATTGGGTTTCTATATCACTTATCTGCATAATAATTGAATAATATTTACAATAATTTTATTTTTGGGCAAGTTTCAATGATAATTATTTATCATAAGAAACAGTAGAAGCCAAGCATTTTATAAATAAGAAAAGATAATCTCTGTCTTTTCCCAGCTGCCGGGAAACCCTCCCCAGAAACCCTCCCCAGAAACCCTCCCCAGAAACTCGGTTTCTAAGTGAGTGAAACCGGGTTTCTAAGTTCCCTGTTCCCTATTACCTAAAAAAATGAAAATATTGGTTAGTAACGACGATGGCATTTTTGCGGAAGGTATCCGGAGTTTAGCTAATAGTTTAGCTGCTGTAGGCCATGAAGTTGTTGTTGTTTGTCCTGACAAAGAACGTTCAGCTACAGGTCATGGTTTAACATTACATCAACCTATCCGGGCTGAAATTGTTAAATCAATTTTTGATGATAGTATAATAGCCTGGGCTTGTTCTGGTACTCCTGCTGACTGTGTAAAACTAGCTCTATTTGGCTTATTGGAAACTCAACCAGATTTAGTATTAGCGGGAATTAATCATGGCCCAAACTTAGGAACAGATATCTTATATTCTGGCACTGTCTCGGCAGCGATGGAAGGAGCTGTTCAAAATATTCCTGGCATTGCTTTTAGTCTTGGCAGTTACACCTCTAGAGAGTTTGAGTTTGCTGCTCGGTTTGCTCAAAGTTTAGTGCAGAAAATAGAAAGCCAACCTTTAGAAAATTTAATGCTACTAAATGTAAATATTCCAGCAGTTGAAGAACAGGAAATAGCAGGAGTAAAAATTACTCGTCAAGGCATTCGTCGATACATAGATGTATTTGAAAAACGGGTTGATCCCCGTGGCAAAACTTACTATTGGTTAGCTGGAGAAGTGCAGGAAGATGTAGAAGAAACTGACGATCAACTCTTAGCAGCAAATTTACCAACAGATGTTCAGGCAATACGGGAAAAATATATTACCATTACTCCTTTGCAATATAACCTAACTTGTGGTAGGCAATTGAGCTATCTGGAAAACTGGCAAATTGATAATTTTAGTGAATAGTTAATACTAATAGAATAGAAGGTAGAGTTAAACTATAAAGGATAGGCTATATATTTCCAGATCAAAAAACTTCAGCCATCTAACCAATAATAATTTTTGTTAATTGAAAAAAATTAAGTATGAGCGCTCCTACATCTAAGAGTAATTATGTAACCTGCCCAATTTGCAATCGTCATAGTATTGCACAATCCCTAGAAATATTCAATGGGCTATTTACCTGTCCATATTGTCATTCCCATTTGGTAATAAGTTGGAGCGGCCATTATGTCAAAGATCCCTTTACTCTTCAACAGTTAGGTATTGGACAAATGCTCAGAAAGCAAAGTAAACCTTTGGCTAGGTTGCGTCGTGACTTGACTAGACAATATTTACCAATAGTTGCAATGATTGGTAGTGTAATATTTTTTGGGGGAGCGATCGCTACTTTAAATATGTTTAATTTTAAGTTGGATATATTTTTTGGTGAAGTATTAGAGTGGGTGACAGAAAAAGACTTGTTGAAAAATGAGAGTAATTAAGTAGTTAGTGGTCGTATCAAGTCTGGCTATTGATAATTAATAATTAATAATTAATAATGAAAACTATCTCTCATTTACCATAGTTAGGATTTGATGCTAACTTTTCCAACCTAACCGTAAAAAAATTGTACTTTTTCCAGATTCCAGATATAAAAATGCTGAAACATTTATCTGTAAATAATTTTAGGTTTAATCAGTAAGCTCTAATTAGGGTGTGCTGAATAAGTATTTTAGTAAGGGGGAAAAGTCATCAGTCAGGAGTTAGGATAAATAAGAGTTGTAGAGTAAGTAGTTAGAAGAATATATCCTTAATTTTTCTGCCTCGCGTTACTCCAAAATACTCAGTTTTATAGCTATGTTAACCCAAAATTTGGTACTTTTTCACAACCTAAAAAGGCTAAAACTTTTGTCTGTAAATACTTTTAGGTTTAATCAGCAAGCCCTAATTATTAATTATTAATTATTGCTCCTTGTCTTTGTATTTTTTTGTCACTAATGCCCATCCTTGAACAGTATTCAAAACTTGAAAATTTTCAAGGGGAATATTATTTATATATAATGTTTCAACTAACAGATATGGTTGAGGTGTTTTTTGCCATTCCTCTTTAATTTTATCTGGTTTAATACGTTGAATTAAGCGATCGCTATAAAAATTTAAAGAGGGGCGGTTTCTATTATCAAAAGAATAAATAATCTGACCAGGTGGTGTATTTTTTTGAATCATTTCTGCGACTGGTTTGACTGGATAATCTTCTGCTAATTCCCATATCCAATGAGGAGAACTAACAAATATTAGTAGTGAAACATAAGTTCCCCAAATTAAGATTGGTAAAAATTTATGGTCTTGTTGGTTTAAGAGTAAAGTTGCTATTGTCATTGTTAAGGCAAGAGCGAGAGAGATTAACTGTAAATATAAATTAGGTTTGACTAAGTTTGATTCTCCATGCTGAAAAAAACCACTAAAGTAAAGACAAGCAACCCAAGCTAATAAAGATATTAGTGCAAATAATGCTACTATTAAACGATGATAAATAGTGGGAATATATTTGGTGTTTTTTTTATCTATAAAATGTCTATTAGTGGAAAACCAAAAGCAACCTAAATCTAATGGAAATTGATGCCAAATTTCTGTTAAATAAGTACCTACTGCTAAAGCAAAAACTGGATAAATAGGTAAGACATACCAGGGAAGTTTAGTATTCATTAATGAAATAGCTAATAAATAGATTCCACTCCAAACTAAGATTAATTTTCCCCAACTAAAATTACGATTTTTCCAACTTAAATATAATCCTGGCAACCAAAATAATTGCCACGGAAAACTATACTCAATAATTTCTAATAAATAATACCAAATAGGTCCATCGTGACTACCTACAGGTTGCCAAATACGTTTTAGAGATTGATGGAAAAGATTAGCATGAAAAAATTCAATTCCGTAATGAAAAAATTGAGCTGTGTACCATAGAAAAACTGGTAGCATACCAAGTAGAATACCATTCCAGAAATATTTACAAGTTAATAGTCTGGGAGTATCCCATAAAAGAAAGAAAAAAACAATTGTTCCTAAAAGTAATCCTAAAATAATTCCTTTACTGAGGGAAATTAAAGCTAAACTAATGCCAATAGCGAGAGAATAACGGAGATTATAACGCGAGCGTAATATAGACCAAATCATTAATAAAAAAAAACAAACTACGGCTCCATCTAACATTGCTAAACGTCCATGTCGCACTACGGGTAATAAAGTTAAATAAACTAAAGAGGTAAAAATTGCTGGAGTGCGTGGGCGAAATAATTCTCTACTAATACAGTAAATTAAGGGTACGGAAAATGCTGTTAATAAAGCAGGAAATAAACGGGCAGTTAATTCACTAACTCCGGCAATTTTATAGGCAAAAGCGATTAACCAATGTATTAATGGTGGTTTATTCAAATAGGGGGTATTGTTAATAGTAGGATAAAGCCAATTCCATTTTTCTCGACTAATTTCTCTAGCTACTTGGGCAACTATTCCTTCATCCCAGTCTCGTAAAGTTAATGTTCCTAAATTAGTGAAAAAAAGTAGCATTGCTGCTAATAGTAAACTTATGATTAGTAGTAAATCTATGTGGGAATTTAAGTTTTTCTTGGTTAATATTTTATTAAGCATCCTATTATATTAAAAAATCAAGCGTGTGCTAGAGCAATCCTAAATTGGTTGTGACAAAATTCCGTACTGAAAAAGTTTGGGAGAATCGAATATTTGACCATCTGCAAAAAACTTAAATAGTTACTTAACTACTTTAAAATAACTGCAAAGATGATATAATTTTCTAATTAAATTTTTGGCTGGTAACCAAATATAGCAATCAGTGCTTATGTTATGATAAATTAAGAAAGTAAAGAAAAAAAACTGAACCTCCCACCTGTTAACTTTTCCCTAAAAAGCAGTTATATTTTTGACACAAATAAAATGGGATTGATATATTTATTTGAGTTTAAGAAAAAAGCTTGATTAGTTGAGGTAAGTTAAATTTTACTATCAAAGCCGAGTTGAAAAGTTATATTGGCTTAAAGCCATTTTCAGGTTTAGATAAAGTTTGCTGTTTATGCAGCATTTCGTACCGAAGACTTGATAGCTAATAACTAAATGCTTTTAGAAAATGCTACTTTTTTTACATATAATCTTAGTAAGCAAAGTTTGCTATGATATCAAATATTGATATTATTTAGTAAGCTTTTAGTCGTCAGCTTTCAAATATAGCAATTATAAATAGGTTGTATGTTTTGTATTGTTATAAGAAAAGCTGAATGCTCAATGCTTATACAGCAAATTCCAGGTAAATGAAGTACATATACAGGACTTACGCTACTATATGTAGATTTAAAAAACTACCAGTGCAATAGTTTTAAGCACTATATCTAGGGTGGCTGCGTAAGTCCTGATATATTCAGAATTAAATGTTTCTAGTGTGGGTATCTTGCCCGCGAGGGGTATACCTCACCTCTAGTGGAATCTCTATAAGTTCATAAACAAAATTTTTTAAATATTCATTCTTTTCACTGATAACTGAAATGACTCCCTGTTATCCTTCCCCTGCACCCTCTTTCAACTAGGAAATTGATTTTATACAAATACTTATTATCTGTAGAATATAAGGGTAAATTTTATGGTAAGTTTCGGCAAAAAAATTAATCATTTATTTCGCGAAGCTCAAGATATTATTTTACAGGAATTACCACAACCTCTTGACCGAGTTGCTATTACTTTAATTATTAGTTTAATGGTGTTAACTTGCCTACTATTTGTAGGTGGAGGTAAGACTAATCCTAAAGTTATAGATTTTAGCTGGCAAGATAAAAATATAGGAGCTGAAGATACAGCTTTTATTCTCAATTTTAATCGACCGATGAATCATACTACGGTTGAGAAAAATTTAACAATTGAACCATCTTTACCAGGAAAAATAAGTTGGGCAGGTCGCAGAATGGCTTATACTATTTTAGAATCTGCTCCTTATGGTAATCAATATACTGTCAAATTATCTGGGGCAAAAGAGAGGTTTTATGGAGTAGATCAAGGGGAGGTAATGCAGCCTTTTCAAGGTTCATTTAAAAGTCGTGATCGCGCATTTGTTTATATAGGTTTTGAGGGTGAAGAAAAGGGTAGGTTAGTATTAATTAATTTGAGTAAGGAACAGTTACCAATATTACTCACACCTAAAAATTTAGAAGTAATAGATTTTAAGTTTTTTCCAGAGGGAAAAAAGATTTTATTTTCGGCAGTTGAAAAGTATGATGAAGTTCCAAGTCTTTTAGAACAAAAAATATATACTGTGACAACTGGGATTAATTCTGAATCTTTAGAAGAGGAATCAAAGTCTTCTGAAACTGTAGTTAAAATTGAAAAAATTCTAGATAATGTAGATTATCAAAACTTGAAGTTTGACCTATCTCCTGATGGAAAAGTAATTATAATTCAACGAATAAATCGACAAGATGTTTCCGATGGAGGTCCGTGGGTTTTGGAATTAGGAAAAGAGCCACGACCACTAACAAATAAGGAGGGAAAAATTCAAAAAGGTGGAGATTTTTTAATTACTCCAGATAGCAAGAGCTTAGCAATTCTACAGGGAGAAGGAACTTCTATTGTACCAATTAATCCGGAAACAGATGCAGGAGATTTAATATTTTTACCAAAGTTTGGCAGAGTATTGAGTTTTTCTCCAGATGCTTCTTTGGCAACAATGGTAAAATATAATCAAGATGGTACGCGAGCGCTATATATTGTGACTAATCAAGGTGATGAGGAAGAGGTATTACAGACTCCTGCTTTTGGTGATATTATTAGTGCAGAATTTAACCAGGCTAAAACTATTTTATATTGTTTATTAACTGAATTAGGAAATGATAGATCAGAATATCAAGAAAAATCTTATATTGCAGCAATTGATATTAAGAGAAAGTTTTTAAGACCGTTAATTATTTTGCCAAACCAACGGGAAGTTAATCTGGATTTATCACCAGATGGTTTAGTTTTATTATTCGACCAAATAGTAACAATTTCTAACCCAGAGGAAGAGGAAGAAAATAGAAAAATTAATCGTTTATGGATGTTACCTTTAGATTCAAAAATACCGGAAGATGATTCTCCTTGGAAATTACAACCAGAAGAATTAGGTTTAAATGGTTTTAATCCTCAGTGGACACCTTGATAATTAATAATTAATAATTAATAATGAAAACTAGGGTACATCTCAAGATTTGCCTAAATACTTTTTTCCTATTTCCTATTCCGTGAAAAAGAGACCAAACCCCTACGATGACTGATAACTGAAAAAGGACAGGTTTCACCATCTCCGTAGGGGCGGGTCTCATCAGTAAGCTAACGAGTCTTCACGTTAAGCTAGCCAGACCCGCCCCCTTGGGTTTGAAGACCATACGATAAGTGATAACTTTTCCCCACTCCCTACTCCCTAAATCAGAATAATCAAGTAATTTATATGGATTTTGAACGACCATTAGGCTCAGTAATTCAAGGTTCCCTCAGTCAAGGATTAGAAGTACGACTCCATCCAGATATATTAGTGGAAGATATGCGCGTTGGTAAATTTTTAGTCGTACAAGGAGTACGCACTCATTTTTTCTGCATGTTAACTGATGTTTTATTAGGAACATCTAGCGAACGAATAATGATTAACCCCCCCCTTCCCACAGATGATTTTTTGCAATCTGTTTTAGCTGGAGGTAGCACCTACGGAACTATCGAACTTGCTCCCATGTTAATGTTAGTTATTGCTCCAGAAACATCATCAGCTTCTTTCAATTTTGACCAAAATAATGACAATCAAAAACAATTAAAATCAATCGAAAATTTAGCATCTTTTGAAGCTCAAAGCAGTGCTGAAATTCAATTAATGCCAGTCAAAACTATTCCTAGTCATTTTTCCCAAGTTTATGAAGCAAGTGTCAAAGATTTTAGTCTAGTTTTTGGTAGAGAAGACGACCCGACTCGCCGGAATTTTGCTGTGGGTAAACCTATTGATATGGATGTACCTGTTTGTTTAGATTTAGATAGATTTGTAGAGCGGAGTAATGGCATTTTTGGTAAGTCGGGAACTGGTAAATCTTTTCTGACTCGTCTCCTTTTATCTGGCATTATTCGGAAGGGTGCTGCGGTAAATTTAATTTTTGATATGCACTCTGAATATGGTTGGGAAGCTATGGCGGAAGGGAAACAAGTTAGTACGGTAAAAGGTTTACGACAATTATTTCCGGATCGAGTAGAACTTTGGACTCTTGACCCAGAATCTACTAAACGTAGAGGTGTTCGAGATGCACGAGAACTGTATCTTAGCTATAATCAAATTGAGGTTGAGGATATTGGGTTGGTGCAACGGGAGTTGAATTTATCTGAGGCAAGTATTGATAGTGCAAATATTCTTAGAAGTGAATTTGGTAAGTCTTGGATTACTCAATTATTGGCAATGACTAATGAAGATATTCAGATATTTTGTGATGAAAAAAGAGGTCATAAAGGTTCGATTATGTCGTTGCAAAGAAAACTTTTACGGCTGGATAATTTGAAATATATGCAGACTAAAAATACTAATAATTATATAGGAGAAATTTTAGAATCTTTAGATGCAGGAAAACACGTTATTATTGAATTTGGTTCCCAGTCAAATATGCTTTCTTATATGTTAGCTGCTAATATGATTACTCGCAGAATTCATAATAGTTATGTGCGGAAAGCAGATAAATTTTTAAGTTCTAAAAATCCTAGCGATCGCCCTCAACAATTAGTTATAACTATTGAGGAAGCTCACCGTTTTTTAGACCCTGCTATTGTACGTTCAACTATTTTTGGTACTATCGCTAGAGAGATGCGGAAATATTTTGTAACTTTATTAGTAGTAGACCAACGACCTTCGGGAATAGATGCGGAAGTTATGTCTCAGATTGGTACAAGAGTTACTGCTTTGTTAAATGATGATAAAGATATTGATTCTATTTTTACGGGAGTTTCTGGGGGTCATAGTTTGCGGTCTGTTTTGGCAAAGTTAGATTCTAAACAACAAGCTTTAGTATTAGGTCATGCGGTACCGATGCCTGTAGTTATTCAAACCCGTGCTTATGACCAGACTTTTTATCAGGAAATAGGAGATACGGATTGGCGGTATGTTTCTGATAATGAACTTTTTGAAGCAGCTCAGGTAGCTTTGGATGATATTGGGTTTTAGTTGAAAAGTTTACGATAATTCTGTTTCAAAAAGGTCATTTCGGTTATTATATTAATAGCTCGTAGCTGTTGTTAAATTATTAGAAAGGAAAATTGAAAGATTACCTTAATTAGGGTTTGCTGAAAAAGTCTTTTAGTGGAGGGGAGGAGCCAGAATCCAGCAATCCTGCAATCCAGGAGGAATGGAAATCAGAGAAGAAGTAGCCAGAAGAATCTTCCCTTAATTTTTTACCCCTAGCTTTGCTCAAAATCGTAGATTTTTAAGCTGGAATCACCTAAAAGCTGGTAGTTTCTTAGTATCTATAAATACTGAAAGCAATGCCCATAAACACTTTGATAAATAATTCAGCAAGCCCTAATTAATAACCAGATTTGTGAGAAAATAATGGTTGAAATAATAGAATTAACTCTGGAAATCTGCTATTTCAATGTAATCAGCAAGTTCCAGATATATGAAGTACAGATATTCATAATTAAGTGTCTCTAGGGTATCTCGCCCGCGACAGGTGTAACTCACCAAAAAGAATCCTCTATAACTTTCTAATTTATTGATTTTTAACTTGAGCAAACTAACAGATGAAAATAATTTTTTTGCCAGATAATATTACTGTTGATGCAGAAGTAGGAGAACCACTTTTAGAAGTAGCTGAACGTGCTGGAATTATAATTCCAACAGGTTGTTTAATGGGTTCTTGTCATGCTTGTGAAGTAGAAATTGATGACGGTCAAACTATTTGTGCTTGTATCACAGCAGTTCCTCCTGAAAGAAAAGAAATGACTATCAATCTTGCTGGAGATATAGATTGGTAAATTACCAGAAAAAATTATGTTTTGGGAAATAATTAATTTGCTTATTTTTCCTTTTTTTCTAACGCAATAACATAATCACGAAATCTTTCCAAATCTGCCATTAAAGTAGATTCTACTACCCTGCCCAAAAATAAATTATCCATTATTTTAATTAACCACCCAGGAACTTTGTAAGCTACAGTTAACCTTACAATACTACTACCATGACGGTCATAAAAACGGATTGCTCCTCGATTAGGTAATCCATCCACAGATTCCCACTGAATAATTTGATGAGTAACTATTCTATTAATCTTAGAAAGCCAACTAAACTCAATATTGCCAGTAGCTAATTTCCATCTAGATAAGTCTGGATTATCTTCAAGAATTTTAACAGATTCTATCCACTTCATCCATTGTGGCATTTCTTCTAAATCAGACCAAAGATTCCATACTAAATCTATGGGGGCAGCTACTTCTATTTGTACACTATGTTCTAGCCAATCAGACATTTCAGTTATCAGTTATCAGTTATTAGTTATCAGCTTTTTCAGTTATCAGTTATCAGCTTTTTCAGCTATAAGTTATCAGTTTAGTTAAGATTTGAACAGAAATATTGGTCTTACTATTCTTTCGATTACTTTCTCTAATAACCCCCCTTTATTCCTAACTTTTAACTAGAGCTTGCTGAATAAATTTTAATGTCTTTACAGATCAAGGTTATAGCTTTTTTAGACATCGAAAAGTACCAGCTTTTAGATGGTAAGGGTATGGTAGGATTCCCGAGAAATCAGTGAAAAATCAAAAAGTTAGTGTTTTAGGGTGAGGCGAGTCATAAAAATCAAGAAACAATTATTCCTGCCTTTTTCTCTATCTTCTCACCCTTCCCACACTCTGCTTTTTTCAGCAAACCATAACTACTTCATTTATTAGACATTAATAGTTATTAATTATTAACTATACAATACAAAGTTATTCTAAAAAATAATTTGCTTATTTGACTAAAAATCTTACTAGAAAAAATTTACAGCTATTAAAGTTCTCAAGAGAAAGTGTTTGATTTTTAGAACGTTGCCAAAAGCTTTAGCTAGTAATACTTATAGTCATTTAATTTAAGATTGAAACATTTTTTCGTCTGAAATACTTTTCTAGCAAAAAAACACTTATCTCATTTTGATCGCAGTTTTCATTAACATAGAATACAGAGATTTCTGGTTGAAAGACAGAAGGCATAATTTTTGTAGTCTACCCTTGTGAAAACCGCTATGAGTTGAATAAATGTACTTCAAGAACTTTGCACTGTCTAGTTATTAAATTATTAATTATTAATTGTTAATTATTAATTGTTAACTATTCCCTAAAATATTTTCAACATTTGCCAAAATTATCTTAGCAGCTTGCTTTCCAGAAATAGTTGCCCCTTCCATACTGTCAATATAATCCTGTTGAGTATAACTACCCGCCAGAAAAAAGTTAGGTACTGGTGTCTGCTGATTCGGACGATATGGATCCATACCAGGAGCTTCCCGATATAAAGACTGAGCTAACTTCACCACACTATACCAAGTCATATTTAATTCCCGTGAAGAAGGAAATAACTCATGGACTTGCTTTAATACATGGTGAGCGATCGCTTCATTATTTTCCTTAATAAAAGGATCGCCAGGCGTCAATACCAACTGCAATAAAGAACCTTCTCCTTTTCGGTAATAATCTGCCGGACTTGTTAATGCCAAATCCGCAAAACAAGAAAAGTCAGCATCTGGAGTATAAAGCAAATTATCAATACCAACAGCACGCTCTAACTGTTGACGTTGGTTTTTGTCATGTAGCTCTGTCACCCAACCATCAAATCTTAACTGTACCGTAGCAACTGGCACCGCATCCAATTTATAAATATTGTCAAACTCCGGCCATTTTCGCCAAGCTTCTGGTAGAATGCGCTGAATACCTGGTACATCACAGGCAAAAACATAAGCATCAGCAGTAATAGTTTCTGCGGTATCCCCATTAGCGACAACTATTCCACTGACACGAGTTTCTCCATCATTCTCAGAAAATTGAATTTCCCGAACTTGTCGTCTGGTAAAAATTTTAGTACCCCGTTTCTCCAAATAATCAACAATAGGTTTGTGGAGATATTCATAAGGAGAACCTTCCAACATTCGCAACACAGATGCTTCAGTTTTAACAGCAAATAATTGGAATATTGTCAACATACATCGAGCAGAAATATTATCCGCATCAATAAACCCTAGAGCATAAGCAATAGGATTCCACATTCTCTTAATACTACCATCAGACCCACCTTGCCCACGGAACCAATCTCCAAAACTAACCTTATCCAAATCTCGAATAGTTTTCATTGCCCCATCAAAATCTACCAATCCTCTAACTATCGGACTCGTACCCAAGGCAATGGCATTTTGTAATTTATCTTGCACAGATAACTGAGATGTGGTAAAGAAAGCCTTTAATCCATTAAAAGGCGCTCCCGTGAGAAAACGAAAATCCAAAGAACCCGTATTGCCCCCTTTATTAATAAAGTTGTGAGTATGTTCCTTCAGACGGAGATTTTGAATAGCTCCTACTTTTCTCATTAACTCAAAAAGTTGGTAGTAACAGCCAAAGAAAACGTGCAAACCCATTTCCACATGGTTTCCATCTCCATCTACCCAACTACCTACCTTCCCTCCCACAAAAGGCCGAGATTCAAATATTTCCACTTGATGTCCAGCATCGGCCAATTCTACAGCAGTGGCCATTCCTGCTAATCCTGCACCTGCGATCGCAACTCGCATTTTTTAGTTCCTTCCTTAGTTTTTTTTACAATTTTTAACAATTTTAGCAATAGTAAGCTATTGTGGGGTTCTAAAAAGTAATTTGCTTTGAAAAAATAATAGAACTCTAGGCATCTTGCCCGCGATGAGTTTAACTAACTAAACTAGCATCTGCTGTATCTGTATCAAGAATTAAGGATTTTTTTCGGTTTAAACACTATAATCTATTGTGCAATAGTTTTTGAACTCTAGATATAGTGCCTCTAGGTAATTCTTGTTCAAATCAATGACACAAATTATGGAGAATACTTTTGTTGGGTTGAGGGACGAAACCCAACCTACATATATAAATACTCAGTTATCTATTTTTCCTTCCTCCCTACTCCCTACTCCCTACTCCCTACTTCGTACTCCCTACTTCGTACTCCCTACTTCGTACTCCCTACTTCGTACTCCCTACTTCGTACTCCCTACTTCGTACTCCCTACTTCGTACTCCCTACTTCGTACTCCCTACTT
>NZ_JAYKGW010000259.1:0-14588 GCF_035285525.1 Okeania sp.
AAAAGCTTACTAATTTTAGGTGATCCTTGTAGATTGAGACCCGTAAAAATGTAGGTTGGGTTGAGGAACGAAACCCAACAAAAGCTTACTAATTTTAGGTGATCCTTGTAGATTAAGACCTGTAAAAATGTAGGTTGGGTTGAGGAACGAAACCCAACAAAAGCTTACTAATTTTAGGTGATCCTTCCAGAAGCAAGCTACTTTCCATCCTTCGCAATGCTAAGGTGAACAACCCAATCTAAGTCTGTTGCTCCATTTTAGATGTGTCAACCAAACCCCTAAAAATGTAGGTTGGGTTGCAGCTTGCTTCCGCATAGCGGTACGATAGTAAAACCCAACAAAGCTTTACTAATGTTGGGTTTCGTACCTCAACCCAACCTACGTCTAGGTCTAAACTTGTTATTTTATCGTAGGGGTTTGGTTTCCAAATCCCCTTTTTATTAGGGTTTGAACACCAAACTTTTATAACTAAAAATAGGTTTTAAATCCGGATAATTCCTAATATTAAATCAGGCAAATTTCAAGAATTATTAATATTTATCAAAAAATATTAAATAGCCGTAATAATAATTTAATTCTGTTAAAATAAATACAATATTAAAAAAACTAAACTATTTATTTAGCAATGTTAAAATACTATTTTTCAAATAATTTAGCTCAAACACTCCTGCTTCAAGGAGGAGCTTGCTGGAAAGACCCACCTGAATTAGTATGGGTAGAAACTACTTCTAATATTTTAATCACTTTTGCTTTTTATTCTATTGCAGCCTTAATTATCTATTTTACCTATAAACGACAAGACATACACAAAAATTGGATAACCCCCATTCTAGCGATTTGCATCCTCTTCTATGCCACAACCAATCTAATAGAAACTTGGAATTTATGGTATCCCAATAATTTACTTTTAGGTTGGCTTGAGCCGATTAGTGCAATTGTTTCTATATCAATTGTTGGTATAATGGTGTCATTAATTCCTACCGCACTAACTATTCCCACTCCAAATGAATTACAGTTAGTAAATGCTGAATTAACATCAGAAATTAAACGTCGCCAAGAAGCAGAAAAATTAGCTCAGAGCGTAAATGTGTTGTTAGCAAAACAAGTCAAAAATCGTAGTACAAATTTCACTTGGTTGAGCAATAAATTGTCTGAAACTCTCAGAAAACAACCCCAAGTTAAGGAACAATTACAGTTGAGTCATTTTGCCATCGAACGTTCTGCTGATGCAGTTTTTTGGATAGCTAAAGATGGAAAATTAATATATGTCAATGACGCAGCGTGTTATTCTTTAGGATATTCTCCAGCAGAATTATTATCAATGACGATCCATGATATCAACTCTGATTTTCCTAAAAATTCATGGTCTCTGCATTGGAATTTATTAAAAAAATGCGGTCATTTGAAAATAGAAGCTTATCATTTCCATAAAAATAAATATAGATTTCCAGTAGAAATAACTCTTAATCATTTGAAATTTAAAGGTCAAGAATATCAATGTTTATTTGCAAGAGATATTAGCGATCGCAAAAAAAGTGAAATTGCTCTGCGCAACTCAGAAGCAAGAGAACGAAATAAAGCTGAAGAACTAGAAATGACGCTCAAAGAGTTGAGACAGACTCAAACTCAATTAATCCAGACAGAAAAAATGTCTAGTTTAGGTCATTTAGTAGCAGGTATTGCCCATGAAATTAATAATCCAATTAGTTTTATTTACGGCAATATTAAATATAGCAATCAATACATTCAAGACTTCCTAGAATTGATTAACCTTTATCAAAAGCATTATCCTCATCCTCACTCAGAAATTCAATCTTACATAGAAGAAATAGAGCTAGATTTTCTCAAGCAAGATGTGGCAAAAATTATGTCTTCAATGCAAACTGGAGCTGAACGTATTGGTTCCATAGTTTCATCTTTGCGTAATTTTGCCAGATTAGATGAATCAGCCAAAAAATCAGTAAATATTCACGATGGAATTAACAATACATTGTTAATTTTAAAGAATCGACTAAATCTGGTAACTCAGAAAAAATCAGAAGAGATTCAAATTATTAAAAATTATGGAGATTTACCATTAATTGAGTGTTATCCAGGACAATTGAATCAGGTATTTATGAATGTTTTGAATAATGCAATTGATGCCTTAGAAGTTTCCATTTTATCAAATAGTTGGAGGACTCAAAATCAACAGCTAAATCATACAGTTTTAGATATGAAAAAGGGAATTAATACTTACAGTCAAACAACTTTAAATATCAGTTCAGAAATTAGTAATAAAAATCTGCAAAGTTATCTAAAAAAATCAGATTATTATCATAAATATTTAGTTTATAATAGCAATAAAAACAGTGACAAAATACTTGATTTTGCAAAAAAAAATAATCAGGAAAAATTGAAAAAGCCAACAATTTATATTACTACAAAAATGGTAGATGATAATTTAATATGTATTCGGATTGCTGATAATGGTTTAGGTATGAATGAACAAATATCTAAACAAATTTTCGACCCATTTTTTACTACCAAACCTGTAGGTAAAGGTAAAGGTTTAGGATTAGCAATTAGTTATAAAATTATTGTCGAAAAACATCAAGGAAATATTCAATGTTATCCTGTATCAGGAGAAGGTTGTGAGTTTGTGATTCAGATTCCAGTTAGGTTGAAAAAACAGGGAACAGTAACATCATTTAATAAAGCTGGTTAAAGAACGCAGAGGGAATCCCCCCTACCCCCCTTTGAAAGGGGGGAAGCAGAAGAGAAAGAAAGGTTTAATCGGCGATCATAGGGGTTTGGTCTCCAATTTTTCAGGAACCGTACCCTCTACAAACTCTGAATTTTCCCTTTTTTCTCATGGTAGAACCTTATTCTCTAAAGCAAGTAGAAATTGCTATAATTTATCAGTTACAGCAGATTTTATCCTAGTGTAGCTTATGGAAAAAAGAAGCACGCAAGGATTTTGCCACGGATGTGCGGATGGATTTTGTAGGGTGCGTTAATGAAATGTAACGCACCGCCAATATCAGATATTTCGGTGCGTAACGCTTCGCTAACACACCCTACTGGACTCAAAAAAATTGCGACGTGCTAAGGTGCGACTCAAAGGAAAAAGGAAAGAAGGATAAAAGAAAAAAGAGGAAAAATCCTAGGAACGAGAGACAAATGAGACGACACGAAAACCCATAACGTTGGAGTGGAAGTCAACATAGTCGTAACTACGCTTGGCATACCGACAATACAAAGAAATGTAGTACCAACTACCGCCACGCAGCACTCTTGTACTAATATCTCCTTGAGTTTCCCAAGCGCTTCCGTCAGTAGGCGCTCCGTCATAGTTATCATGCCAAATATCTTGACACCATTCCCAAACATTGCCCTGCATATCGTATAAACCAAAAGTATTGGGAAGAAAACTTCCCACATCAGTTGTTTCTTTCCGAAATTCTTTTTTAGGAACATAAGCATCAGGATAGTTACCATCGTCGTTAACTAGCTCAGAAGAAGATGTTGTTGTTCCGGCACGAGAAGCATATTCCCATTGACTCTCACTGGGCAAACTATAAATTTTCCCAGTTTTCGTAGACAGATTTTGGCAAAACTCTATGGCATCATACCAACTCACATTTTCTACTGGGCGATTTTTTCCTCTAAATATAGAAGGATTTTTATCCATCATAACCTGATATTGTTCTTGAGTAATGGGATATTTACTCATATAAAAAGGTGGGAGAGTAACCTCATGTTGCGGGGTTTCATTTTCCTTTTTTTCCTCTTCATTGTCTGGCGAACCCATGAAAAAAGTTCCCCCAGGAATGTAAACCATTTCTAATTCAATACCATTACCTAAATCTTCTACTAAAATTAATTTTTTCCCACAACTTTGACAGAATATTGTTTCTGGTGGATTAGATTTTAAACAGTTAGGATTTAAACATTGAGTCATATCATTTATCAGTCTACTACTGAACTACTTTTTTGATAAATTTTAAGAATTACCAACTAATTTATCCCGCAAATGCTTAATCTGATCGCGCAATTTAGCTGCCTCTTCAAATTCTAATTTTTTTGCCGCTTCTTTCATCTGAGTTTCTAACTTTTTAATTAATTCTGGAACGTCATCTAAAGACAACTCATCTACTTGTTCATAAACCTCTTCCAACTGTTGATAATTTAAACGGCGCGACACATCTAAAAATGCCAAAATTGCATTACTTTGTTTCTTCACAATAGGCTTGGGTGTAATATTATTCATCTTATTATATGCCAACTGAATGCCTCGTCTTCTTTCTGTTTCATCTATAGCTTTCATCATACTATCTGTCAAATTATCTGCATATAAAATAGCCTGACCCCGGACATGACGCGCTGCTCTACCAATGGTCTGAATTAATGAACGTCCCGACCGTAAAAATCCCTCTTTATCTGCATCTAAAATAGCTACTAAAGAAACCTCTGGTAAATCCAAACCTTCCCTTAATAAATTCACCCCAATTAATACATCAAATTCTCCTTCTCTTAAACCCTGTAAAATCTCGATTCTCTGAATAGAATTAATATCAGAGTGTAAATAACGAACCTTGACACTTTGCTCCTGAAAATATTCAGTTAAATCCTCAGCCATTCGTTTAGTTAAAGTTGTAATTAAAACCCTCTCTTCCAACTTAACTCTTTCCCTAATTTCCCCTAATAAATCATCAACTTGACCTTCAGTCGGGCGTACAATAATTTCCGGGTCAACCACACCAGTCGGACGAATAATTTGCTCAACAATTCTCTCCTCAGATTTCTCGATTTCCCAATCTCCAGGAGTAGCAGAAACTAAAATACATTGATTAACTTTTTGCCAAAATTCCTCTGATTTTAAAGGTCGATTATCTGCCGCACTAGGTAAACGAAACCCATGATCGATTAAAACTTTTTTCCGAGCTTGGTCGCCATTATACATTCCTCGAATTTGCGGAACTGTTACATGAGATTCATCAATAATTAATAACCAATCTTTGGGAAAATAATCAATCAAACATTCTGGCGGTTCCCCTGCTTTTCTACCTGCTAAATGCCGAGAATAATTTTCCACTCCATTACAATACCCCACCTCTCGCAACATTTCTATGTCGTATCGACAACGCTGTTCCAGACGTTGAGCTTCTAACAATTTTCCAGTTTTTTCTAACTCCTCTAATCGCTCATTTAATTCTGCTTCAATATCATTACAAGCTTCTTCTAATCTTTCTTCAGGAGTTACAAAGTGACGTGCCGGATATACATTTAAAGACTCTAAACTTTGAAGAATTTTTCCAGTTACCGGGTCAATATAACGAATAGCATCTATTTCATCCCCAAAAAATTCTACCCGAATAATTCTATCCTCATAAGCAGGTCCGATTTCCAAAACATCGCCCTTAACTCGAAATTTTCCTCTACCTAAATCTACATCATTTCTGGTGTATTGAACTGTGGCTAAATCTCTCAATAATTCTCGTTGGTCAATTTCTATTCCTACTTGCAAACGAATAGCTGCTTTTAAATATTCTGACGGCATTCCTAAACCATAAATACAACTAATTGAAGCCACAACAATTACATCTCGCCGTTCAAAAAGTGACCGAGTTGCTGAGTGACGTAACATATCAATTTCATCATTGACAGAAGCAGTTTTTTCGATATATGTATCCGTTACTGGAATATAAGCCTCTGGTTGATAATAGTCATAATAACTAATAAAATATTCTACAGAATTATTAGGAAAAAAATCTCTAATCTCATTACATAATTGAGCAGCTAATGTTTTATTATGAGCTAAAACTAAGGTCGGTCTGCCAACATTTTCTATAACAGAAGCTATGGAAAAAGTTTTACCCGTACCTGTAGCTCCTAATAATGTTTGAATGTTATGTCCAGCTTCAATATTGGCAGTTAATTGAGCGATCGCTTGAGGTTGGTCACCTGTAGGTTGAAAAGGAGCTTGTAAATGAAATTTTTCCATGATAGTTTAAAGATATAAAAAACTGTAGGGGTTTGGTTTCCAAACCCTAGCTCAGATTAGGTTTGGAAACCAAACCCCTACTGGACTGTTTCATCGAAAATGGTCCATTAGGGAGTAGGGGAGTAGGGGAGTAGGGGAGTAGGGGAGTAGGGGAGTAGGGGAGTAGGGGAGAAACATTTTTGTAACCTACAGCTATTGAACCATTTAAGGTGAAACCAAACCCCTACAATAAAGTATTACAAATTCTCACAAATCACAAGTGATTGCTATACAGTAGATTTCGGGCAAATTAAGTACAGGGTAAATGGTGAAAATTTTGTAAGTATACCTTACCCTGATTAATTATCAATTGTTAATTATTATAGGACTAAAGTCATAAGGTACGAAAAATAGGGGTTTGAGATTGGTTCCTGTTGTCGTATCGGACGAAAATACGTTGCAGTTGCGTAAGTCCTGTATTAATTATTAATTATTAAATTATTAATTATCAAAGTGCTTTTCAATAACTCCAGGAATTTCTGCCGAACTAACTCGACTGTATTTAGCCTTACTTGGCATAACTATTATGTTCGGTCCTGCTTTACACTTTTTCAAACATCCAGTTTTTTTAATTATTACTTTTTCTTGTAAATTTTTATCAAAAAGTGCTTGAGATAATGCCTGACAAATTTCCTCTGCACCTCGCTTTTGACAATCAGATTTTTTACATATTAAAATCTGAGCTTTTTTGTTGGCAAATTTAGTATTATCTCCAGTTACTTTTTCTGATTTACTAACAATATCCTTCGTTTTTGGCAACGTTAAATCTCTTATTGGACTGAAGACATCCTCCCCAGACTTTAAAAGGGGCAAGTTCTGAAAATCTGGTATAATTTCAAAAGCTTTAAGTTCTTCTTCACCAGTTTTTTTACATACTGCCATTTCACCAGTTATTTTCACTTCTAAACCTGGTATTAATACAGATGAAAAATTGCGTCGTAAATGCTTGGCTACTTTAACAACATAATTATTTCCTGCTGGTGTCTCTACATGAATATATTTCAATTTATAACCATCTTTAATAGTAACTTCTTGGATTTTTCCTTCTAAACTGAATTTTTTCAGATACTTGAATTTAGACATTTTTGATTGTTTGACTGCAAATAATTACTTTTATTAATTAATCAGAACTTACACACACCAAACCCAGAAACCCGGTTTCTCCTAAACTTCTTTTGTTCACAACAATGATTTACCATAGAAACCCGGTTTCTTTGCGTAATTACTTTTATTAATTCGTGGTATTAAATTAGCTAACCTGCCAACAGTTTTGTAACAATTGGACCAACTCACGACGGTTAGCAGTAAATTGTTTTAAGACACTTCGTAATTGGTTAGCCTCATTTATATTTTTTATATTTACCTGCAAAGGCTTTTCTACTTCGCACCAACAATCAATATCTAACTCTTGTAAACGTCTATAAACTTGCCATCTATCTACAGAACTTACATCTAGAATTTCACAAGTGTTTGGCTTTTGATTATATTTATTCATATTTTTTTTTTAATTGAAATATATTAGCACTAAATTTATTCTTAAGTTTTGGTGGAAGTAGATTATGTTTCTACCAATTAGCCTTTATTCCTGAGTAGAAAACACCTAATAATTTTTCTCAATAATTTGCCAAAAATTTTTGACTAACTCAAAATGTATTCTATCTGTAAATCTGAGCCTGGTTGACACTCCTATTAACTGTGGTAGACTAAATTTTACTAGCAATAAAAAAACTAGATAATTACTAATAAACCAAGTTAATTGATAGAGGATAAATAATATGGCTAATCAAACAGCAACTCCAGTACAAGTATTTGGTCAAATTGCCAATAACCCAGTTGGATTAGAAAAAAGTGTTACTGAACCTGTATGTGAAGGTATGAATATAGCTTTAGCCAGTTTCCAAGCTTTATACCTCCAATACGAGAAACACCATTTTGTAGTAGAAGGAGCAGAGTTCTACCAACTACATGAGTTCTTTCAAGAAAGTTATGATCAAGTCAGAGAGCATATCCATGATTTGGCAGAACGCCTAAATGGTTTGGGTGGAGTTCCAGTTGCTAGCTTCACTAAGTTAGCCCAAATGTGCTGCTTCACTCCCGAAGAAGATGGCGTTTTTAGCTCTCGTGCTATGGTAGAACATGGCCTCGGAGCAGAACAGGAAATAATTAAATTATTACGTCGTGTTGCTGCACAAGCTGAAAGTTTAGGCGATCGCGCTACTCGCTACCTCTATGAGCAAATTTTACTCAAAACTGAAGAGCGGGCGTATCATTTAGACCATTTCCTAGCTCCAGATACATTAGTTGTATTGAAGTAGGTCAACTTTTTAATTAATATAGGACTTACGCACGAACGCTATTGGTAGGGTGCGTTCGCTACGCAACATCTAAAGTGCACAAAGCACAACGCACCAATACTATATATACAGTGCCTTTGCGTAAGTCCTGTAATAATATCTCTAAAATGGGCAATTATTAATTGGTAAAGTTTTGCCTACCTATTAAGCTTCCAAAAAGAAGGAAACATAATAATATCGAGTGCCAGAGATATCATCTCTGTCAATTTTTTTTGACTACAGAAGTAGCTAGTAAACGAAGTATAACTCTGTTGAAAATATTTAGCAACTATTTTTAAAGAAAAATTTAATTTTTGTAAAATTGAGAGTCCAATTTTTTCATTAACGGGACTGACGCCAGGTGGCCATATTTGGTAGGGACGGGTTTCCCAGTTAAATTAAGCAGTTTTCACCTACAATTCAGATCAACCCGCCCCAATGACATAACACTGAAAATCACGATTTACGCAGAAACCCGGTTTATCAACAACATTTCGTGGTTTGAACAACAATATCATCGGAATCAACCCGGTTTCTTGGTTGAACAGGACTTACGCAGGTGCAACGTATTTTCCTTCGATACGACCGAAGGGAAGCAATCTCAAACCCCTGTTTTTCCTACCTCATGGCTTTAGTCCTATTGAAGTTAAGTTTCTGATGTAATAAATTGTTACAATATCAAGGAATATATTACTTGATTTAATACAAATAATATGCAATTAACTTGGTTAGACAGTAACTCTTGGCTCATGGAAATTGGAAGCAAACGACTCCTCATCGATCCTTGGCTCGTTGGTCCTCTAGTTTTCGGTAATGTACCTTGGCTATTTAAAGGGGAAAAAAAGACTCCCCGTCCCATTCCCGAAAATGTAGACCTCATTGTATTATCTCAGGGACTAGAAGACCATGCTCACCCAGAGACACTCAAACAGTTAGACAAAAATATTCCGGTTGTTGCTTCTCCCACGGCAGCAAAAGTAGCACAAAAGTTTGATTATTCTCAGATAATTACACTTAATCATGGTGATACTTACTCTTTTGAAAATAGTGTAGAAATTAGAGCGGTTCCTGGTTCACTTGTCGGCCCAACATTAGTAGAAAATGGTTATATTCTCAAAGACTTAACTAATAGCAATTCAATATATTATGAACCCCACGGCAACCACTCTGAAGAAATCAAAAAATTTGCTCCTATAGATGTAGTTATTTCCCCAATTATTAATTTGAACTTGCCATTATTGGGACCAGTAATTAAAGGAAATGAAAGTGCTTTACAGGTAGCTAAATGGTTGCAACCGCAAGTTATGTTACCGACAGCAGCAGGGGGCGATATAGATTTTCAAGGATTATTAATGTCTATTCTGAAAGCTGAAGGAAGTGTTGAAGAAACACAATCTCTATTTGTTAAAAATAATTTAGCAACAAAAGTTATAGAGCCTAAACCTGGTAAAAGTTTAGAAATACAATTAGAGCAGCGAAATTAATTGGGGTTTGCTGAAGAGGTAAAATTTATCCCCCCCTACCCCCCTTTGAAAGGGGGGAGTTAGTTCAAAAGGTTTATTAACCAAACAACCTAATATCATCAAGAATTAATTTATTAGGTTCGCTGCCAAAACTGACAGATTGAGCAACCCCGTTAAAATTAATTATTTGCTCTTGTTCAGTTAAAATGTAAGTACCGAAATCTTCTGATGACTCAGGGGTTTGAGCTAGAGTTACATCGTTTAAGATATTGCCAGTGCCGTTCGGACTATCATAAACCGTTACCCGATGATTAACAAAAGGAGAAGCATAACGGAATGATAGTCCTCCGGAGAAACCACCAGGAACATTCATAATAATTCCATCTCCCTCAGAGTAAGTAATAGCGTTGCCTTGAGCAGGGCCTACTAAAGCATCAATAAAATTACCATTTCCTCCCTGCTGGAAACTAACTATTCCGTCAGCATTCTCAAGTGTTACTCCTGTTAAAGAATCTATGGAATAGTCTTGTAGATTTTGAATGTCATTAAACCCTACTTCTCTGATATCTTCAATATTAATAGTAGCAGTGTTAGCTTCACTAACTGTGTAGCCATTATTGTTACTAGGCTGAATAGTTAGTTCTACTGTTTCTAGAGGTTCAACTATTCTATCATCTAGGGCATTAATATTCACAACTGCATTGGTGCTTCCAGCGGGAATAGTCACATTCAATGGTATTGCTTCATAGTCAGAACCATTGGTAGATGTACCACCAAGAGAATAGTTAACCACGATGTCGCTACTTTGGTTGCTATCGATATTGAAAATAAATTGACCTGGTTCTGCTCCTTCTGTTATATTGGGGGTGAGAGTATTTACATTGACTTTTACTGAAGGATTTGGATTTGGATTAAATATATCTGCCGGTGCCCCACTACCGAAAATAGTAGAAGTAACGTACTGAGTTGATTCTCCCGGAGCTAGAACAAAATTGTTCCCCAGAGCTAGAGCCACGTCGTAGGGAGGAATTTCGATAAACTCGTCTGCGTCTGGTCCATCGCCAGTTATGACATCATCAAGAGGAACTCCATTAATAATGTCATTAACCAAACCAGAAAATATATTTACCTCGGCACGTCCTGGTGGCGCACTGTTTCCTCCAACAGCAGTTATACCCACAAAAGTTGTAGCTGTCTGAGGGTTTTCTCCGCTGTCAGTCTCAAAAAGAATCTCCTGACCATCTATAAACAAGCGTCCGCCGGTATCAGCAAGAGTACCATCAAAAAACAAGTCACCGTCAGCATAGCGGGTTAAATCAAACGATGCAGTCTCAGTTCCTATATTTGTAATAGTGTAAGTTTGTACCAGGGTACTGCCTCTACGTTCCGTTCCCGCCAAAAGTTCGTCAACCGTTTGATTGAGACTAAAATTGAGATCGCCAATAGTAAAGGTACTATCAGCATTAGCTGCATTTGCCTGAAGAAAGCCCGGATTATTAAGCCCTTCAGCAGATTCAGCGTTTTGGTCATCAATACTACCTGTAGTTAGAAAAGTGCGAGTTGTTTCTCCTGTCAAGCGAAATGCTACTCCAGACTCAAACATAGTACCCGCTACACCTACATCACCAATAGGATCGTAGAAAGCATCGGAAGTGCTGCCACCAACATTTTGACCAAAGGAACCATAAGCATCAACACTAACTTTTAAACCACCATCGCCAGCAGGAGTATTTAAAGTTGCTGTCAAGATTTCTGCGACAGGAGGTGCATCGTTAATAGTAATAGTTGCAGAACTAACTCCACCAACTGTATAACTATTATCTGCACTAGGTTCAATAGTTAAGTTTACGGTTTCTCCAGAATCAGCATCTTGATCTATGAAGGCACTGATATTAATAGGTACACTGGTTTCTTCAGCCGGAATAACTATAACTGGTGCTGTTATTTCTTGATAGTCTAAATTGGTAGCTGTACCGTCAATAGTATAATTAACAGCAATTTCGTTACTTTGAGGACTATCGATGCTCAAGATAAACTGAGCTATTTCTCCTTCTATTATATTGGGGGTGGGAGCATCAATAGTGATTTGTGGTACAAGCCCAACGTTAGGATTTTCTTCAGTCGTAGGTATATCGTTAATACTAATAGTAGCAGTATTATTAGTTTCACCAACTGTGTAGCTACTATTCTCATCAGGTTGAAGAGTTAAGCTTACTGTTTCTCCAGAGTCAACTATTTCATCTGCTATGGCTGTAATATTGATAACTGCATCGGTTTCTCCAGCAGGAATAGTCACACTTGATGGTATTATATAGTCTTCATTGGTAGATGTACCCCCAACAACATAATTAACCACAATGTCGTTATCTTGGGGACTATCAATGGTAAACTCAAATTGACCGACTTCTCCTCCTTCTGTGATTTCCGAGGTGGGAGTTTCAATAATAACTACTGGTGGTCCAGGAATCGGATCGTTAATGGTAATAGTTGCAGTATTATCTAAACCAACTGTGTAGCTATTATCTCCACTAGGTTGAAGAGTTAGTTCAACTGTTTCTACTGATTCAAAAATTTCATCTGCTATAGCATTAATATCAATAGTTGCAGCTGTAATGGTTCCAACAGGAACAGGAAGAGTCACACTTAATGGTATCTCTTCATAATCTTCACCATTGGTAGATGTACCACCAACAGAATAATTAACAACAATGTCGTTAACTGTCAAGCTAAAAGGATCAGTAGAGACATAAAACTGACCAGGTTCCCCTCCCTCTGTTATATTTGAGTTCAGAGCCTCGATAGTGATTTCGGGTCGCAAGAGTGCAGCCTCTAGGTCACTGGAAGTTACATTCAGAAAATAGCCTATCGGTGTATTATTACTAAAATCTGTGATTAAAGCACCTTCAAGAATACCATCATTGTCTGGATCTATGTTTTCAGTACGAATGCCAAGTTGTTCTGCACTAGCTATTGCTAATGATAATGGTGTACCTGAAGGTCCAAATAGATTGTAGAATGATGCAATAGGCAACTCTAAATCTGAAACACCATTTAGCTCCCCTGGGTCTAAAGGACCTCCTAACCCTATTGGAGTAGTTGATAGAGCAGTATCCTCATTAACATTGAAATCAAGAACAATTACTCCAGGAATCGTCTGAGTAGACACAGAACTGCTTGGCACTACTTCTCCGAATGTAGGTAATGTTCCATCACCTTCCAAAACAAAAGTATCTTGTCCATTTACAACACCTTGCAAAATATCAATACCTGCACCTCCATCAAGAGTTTCATTAGGAACCTCGGCAAGTATTAGTTCAATATCTGGGTTTATGTTAATTGTTTGTCTAGTTACCATAACTTAGTATTGTTTCTTAGTAAGTAAAAATTGAATGGTTGGTAAGTTTTTGTTTAGTTTCACTGGTTTGGTTGAGGGACGAAACCCTACCAGAATAAAACTTTGTTGGGTTTCACTATCGTTCTACCCAACCTACCAACTTCCGACTCCCCCCTTTCAAAGCGGAGTTGGGGGGGATTCATAGTAAATTAAGCTTGTTGGGTTTCCCTCCGGGAAGCTCCGCTTTTCATGTCGCGCAGCGTTTTATGTCGGCTCAGAGCCGAAAACACTATCGTTCTACCCAACCTACGAACTTCCGGCTCCCCCCTTTCAAAGGGGGGTTGGGGGGGATTCGTAGTAAATTAAGCTTGTTGGGTTTCCCTCCGGGAAGCTCCGCTTTTCATGTCACGCAGCGTTTTATGTCGGCTCTGAGCCGAAAACACTATCGTTCTACCCAACCTACTGACCTTAAATAGTGGGTGACGACAGATTACTAAATTCCTTTTCATAGTGAAAATTTCATTAGATATTTCTGTCTAGTGCATTACATCATTGAGGGCGGGTTTATCTAAATTTCTAGATAGACCCGTTAAATTAACTGAGAAACCCGCCCCTACTGTTGACAAAAAATATTGTAGGGGCGGGTTTAAGCAGAAAAATTTCTGCTTCAGCTCATATTTAGCTAAACCCGCCCTCATCCAGAAAATTAGACCAGTCAGGCCACTACTAGATTTTTTCACCTAGAATAGTGTATTAGCTTTTTTCGTCACCCCATTTAGATATGTCAGTCTACTGAAAATTTGCTGATTTTGTTCCTACTATTTCTTAAGGAATAGTAGCTGTAGGTCTTTGTTGTTTCCGCACTTCATTGGGCACCAAACCATGGAACCCGAAACTCAACAACAATACAGTTGTGTTGGGTTTCGTTCCATGCTACGCAACCCTAACGGGTTCATGCCGCGAAGCGCGAAACAACAAGGGCCTACGAACTTCCGACTCCCCCCTTTCAAAGCTATCCCTTATAAGGAACTCCTGAAACCCTTGTGGGAGGGTGGGGAGTGTGGGAAGTAAGAATCTTGTCTACAGTTCTCAAAAAATAGTAATTTTTAATACACTTTCCTGAGGAAAAAGCCGATTCCAGACTAGAACATAACTCGTATTTTTTGTCAAGTTTTATGTTAAGAAAGATGTTTATAAAGCATAGCTTTCAAAGAGGGGTTGGGGGGGGGATTAATAGTAAATTAAGCTTGTTAGGTTTCGTTCCATGCTACGCAAGGCAAGCCCCAACAACAAGGGTCTACAGACTCCCCCCCTCTACCTTGTCCTCCTTGTCTACCTTGTCCTCCTTGTCTACCTTGTCCTCCTTGTCTACCTTGTCCTCCTTGTCTACCTTGTCCTCCTTGTCTACCTTGTCCTCCTTGTCTACCTTGTCC
>NZ_JAYKGW010000260.1:0-6997 GCF_035285525.1 Okeania sp.
AAAGGTGCGCTCCTATATACTAATAGCCCAAAGTCAATATTCTCGATATTTTCCAACTCTCCATAATCAGAAACAGAAACTTTTCCAATTTTCCCAAGTCATCTATTTCCACATCAAACCTTCCTAATTTATTTACCAGTAACTTGCACTAATACACTTCTTTTTCGAGGTCCGTCTAATTCAAAAAATAATATCGACTGCCAAGTTCCTAAAGCTAAATTTCCCTCCACAACTGGAATCACTTCACTATTATTTAAAGTCATTGCCATGAGATGAGAATGAGCATTAATAGGTTCGTCGGGAGGTACATCTCGTAAATGTAAATCATTATGGAGATACTTGTCAGACTCCGGTGCTAACTTTCTCAAATATACTTTCAAGTCCTCAATTAATCTTTCCTCATTTTCATTAATAGCTAAAGCAGTAGTTGTGTGTTTAGAAAATACAATTACTTGCCCATTATTTATGCCAGTTGCAGTTAAGATATCAATAACTTGGGGAGTAATATTATATATTTCTATTCCTGGAGCAGTTTCTATTTCTAGAAGTTCATTTTTAATCAACATATTAATATCCTATTTTGCCAAATATACTACTATTATTACAGTGGAAAAATTTTTATTAAACTAGAATTTAATCTTCATTTGTAATCACAATTTTTCCAACAGCGCGACCCATTTCACTATAAGCATGAGCTGCCGCTATTTCTGTTAATTTATATGTCTTATCAATAACTGATTTAACTAATCCATCTTCAATCAATTTTCCAAGAGAAATTAAATCATCGGGGTTAGGTTGAGCGAGAACAAATTTAGATTTTTTACCAGGCATAAATAAGGTAAATAAAGTAGAAGGTAAATTTTCTAAAATTGGTAGAGTAGAAATATAAATTCCTTCAGACTTCAATACATTTTCACAACTAGAAAAAGTTTCTTTTCCAACAGCATCAAAAACAATATCATACTGTTCAGATTCTTGGGTAAAATTAATCTGATTATAATCAATAACCTGATTTGCTCCTAAACTCTCTACTAAGGTAATATTTTTACTACTACAAACACCTATAACTTCAGCTTTCATTGCCTTTGCAATTTGAACTGCAAAAGTCCCAACACCCCCAGAAACACCATTAATTAAAACTTTTTTTCCTGGTCTAATTTGACCTAAATTAAGTAATGCTTGAAAAGCGGTTAAACCTGCTACGGGTACTGCTGCTGCTTGGCAATAATTCATATTTTTTGGTTTTAAAGCAGCAGTATTTGCAGGTATAGCAATATATTCTGCATAAGCACCTCCAACTAATGGATTTATAAATGTATAAATTTCATTTCCAGGCTGAAAGTTTTCTACTTTTTCCCCTGCTTCTATAATAACTCCAGATAAGTCTGAACCTAAAAGAATAGGAAAGTTAAAACCTGAGAGTAATTGTAGTTGCCCTTGTCTAATTTTCCAATCAACAGGGTTAATACTGCTAGCGTGAATTTTGACTAATAGTTGTTCGGGTTTAATTTGAGGTTTTTCAATTTCTGAATATTCCAAAACATCAATGGAACCATACCTATTAATAGTGACTGCTTTCATGGTTTTTTTTGTTAAATTAAGACTTATATTAGGATATCAATAAATTATACAAAGCTTTCCGTTGTTATGAGGTAGAAAATTTAGGTTGGGGAAATAAGGAATAAAAAAGAAGAAAAATAACTGCACCTAAGTAGAATTAGCCCTGACTTTACCTTTACCCTTAAAATTCCTTTTTTCCAAAACCTAATTTCTGAATTTAATCATCAAAAAAATATCCGACACATTATAACAGAAGTCAAAATTCCTACCGCATCAGCAAATAGAGCAGCAGGTAAAGCATATCGAGTTTTTTTAATTCCAACACTGCCAAAATAAACAGCTAATACATAAAAAGTTGTTTCTGTGGAACCCTGCATAGTTGATACTAAATAGGAGAGAAAACTTGATGGTTTATTTGTGACTATTTCTGACATAATCCCAAAAGCACCACTACCAGATAAAGGTCTAATTAATGCCATAGGTAATGCTTCTACTGGGATGCCAATTAAATTAGTTATGGGAGATAAAATTGCAGCTAAAATATCTAATGCTCCACTTGCTCTAAACATTCCAATAGCGACAAAAATTGCCACCATAAAAGGAATTATTCTCACGGCAACTTCAAATCCATCTTTTGCACCTTCGGTCATTGTTTCATAAACTTTAACTCCTCGAAAATAGCCAAAAAGTAGAAAGGAACAAATTAATATTGGCAATAACCAATTAGACAAACTTTCGAGAAAATTCAGACTAAAAATATAGGATATACCTTGGAGGTTTAAGTGATAAATTACCGCACCTAAAAAAGCTCCAATTAAACTAGCAAAAACTAATTTACTAATTTTGCCTGGTGGAGCCAGTTCCGAGCTTTTTTCCTCTCCATTAATCAAATTATTTTCCTCTAAATATTCTGGAGAAATTGATTGATTTAAACTTGGCATTGTTTGCTTACTTGCCAAAAATTTAGCTGCTATAATAGCTGCTATTGTAGAACAACAAGTAGCAATAAATGTAGGTAAAATAATATCTCCAGGATTAGTAACACCTGCACTTGCTCTAATAGTTATCACACCAATAGGAATTAGGGTGACAGAAGAGGTATTAATTGCTAAAAATAAACACATTGAATCTGTCGCAGTTCCCTTTTCTGGATTTAATTTATCCATTTCTGTCATAGCTTTTAAACCCATTGGTGTTGCAGCATTTCCTAATCCTAAAGCATTAGCAGCTATATTCAAAATAATGGCAGACATAGCAGGGTGAGAAGGAGGTATATCGGGAAAAAGTTTAACCATTAAGGGATAAATAAAACGGGCAATTATTTTCATTCCTCCTGCTGCTTCAACTATGGAAATTATGCCTAACCATAATGCCATACTACCAATTAATCCGATGGCTAAAGTAACAGCATTTTCTGCACCTTCAAATGATGCTTCAGTTATTTCGGTCATTTTGCCATTGTATGCTGCTACAACTGTGGCTAAAATTATCATAAATAGCCAGATATTATTAATAGGTGATATTTGTGATTTATTCATTTTAAGAATAGGGAACAGGGGATAGGGGAAGATATGTTGATGATAGTAGGATGATAATTATATTTTAACTGAAATTGCCTTAATATTTGACATAAGTATTTTCTGTTCATTATTTATCATAAATGAAACAGTTAAAAACTTACTCTTTCAAGGAAAAAAAATTTATTGTTCCCTTTATACTTAGTCTTCTCTCTCTTAGGTAATGGTAATTAGGCATTATTAATTATTAATTATGCATTATTAATTATCAATCTATCTTTTTACCACAATGAGGGCAAATAATAGATTCTTTTCCTTGATTTAAAGCTTGCTTTTTTTGAATTTCTTCAATTAAACCAGAACCAATTATACCAGTGGGTAAAGCAAATATTCCAATTCCAATTAAAGCAGCGATCGCTCCTAAAAATTTACCTAAAGGAGTAATAGGATAAATGTCTCCATAACCGACAGTTGTTAAAGTAACAACTCCCCACCACATAGCAGCAGGAATATTGGGAAAATTTTCTGGTTGAGCTTCATTTTCAGCAAAGTACATGAGACTAGCTGAAGTTACTAATAAAATTATACCAGTAAATATAGCGATTATTATTTCTTCTTGTTTTGACTTAATAACTTGAGCAAATAATTTGGTTGTATTTGAGTATCTGGTTATTTTGAATATTCTAAATATTCTAAATATTCTAAAGGAACGAGTAAATATTAAGTTTGGCAATAATAAAGGTAAGTAAAATGGCAAAATAGCAATTAAATCAATAATTACTAAAGGTTTGAATATAAATTTAATTCTTCCCCAAATAGGATGTTTGTATCCAAAGGCAATATTGCAAGACCAAACCCGCAAAATATATTCTATAGTAAATATGGTTACTGATATTATTTCAAAGCTATCTAAACAAGTTTGATATTGCTGATAAATATCTTCGACTGTGGAGATAATGAGGGCAATAATATTGAGAATAATTAATGTGATGATGAAGATTTTGAAAGTTTTACTATAGATATCTTCGGGATGATCTAGTTCAATAATTTCAAAGATTCGGCGTTGAATTTTGTGGTGCATTTTTTCTATATAGTAGGGAATAGGGAACACTTAACTGGGAACAGTAGAAAAAAAATTTATTAGTCTAAGGTTGCTCGTATATCTATGTCTTAACCAATTCTTTCTGAGCTATTTTTCTTGTGGTTAATTAATGCAAACTGATATTAGTTAGAGGTGTTGAGGTTTTATTTAATGAAGTGATAAATTTCGCCATTGATTAATTTTATTGGGAATAGTTTAAAAAATTTTGATTAGACTATTTGATATTTGTTGGAGTAGTTTATAGTTGAGATAAAAGTTCGCCAAGAATGAAAATCTTTGGCTGATAGGTTAAGTCATCTAAAGATGGCTAAATTATTACTTTAGAACTAAATTTTTATTGAGTAACTTTTGATTTTCAGCGTTGAGTTTTCTCAGACATTTTTTCTAGGTAAGTGTGAGAGTTATTTTTATCTTTTGGAGATAACTATATAGTCATATAATTCATAAAGCTACGCAACTTTATTTTTGATGCTTCGCCAAGGATGAAAATCTTTAGCTGATAGCTTAAGTCATTTAAAGATGACTAAATTATTACTTTTTCACTAAGTTTTTATTGAGTAATTTTTGATTTTCAGCGTTTAATTTGGTCAGACATTTTTTCTAGGTAAGTGTGAGAGTTATTTTTATCTTTTGGCGATAATTATATAGTCATCTAATCCATAATGTAAATTATAGCTTAATTTGATATATTTACGTTTAAGGGGAGTTATAAATTTTTGAGGAGGTAAATTTTCAAGAGTAATAGTTGATATCAAGGTTCGCCAAAGATGAAAATCTTTAGCTGATAGTTTAAGTCATCTAAATATGAATAAATTATTACTTTATAACTAAGTTTTTATTGAGTAATTTTTAACTTTTAGCCTTTAGTTGTGTCAGAGATTTTTTCTAGAAAAGTTGATATCAAGGTTCGCCAAGGATGAAAATCCTTGGCTGATAGCTCAAGTCATCTAAAGATGGCTAAATTATTACTTTCCAAATAAGTTTTTATTGAGTAACTTTTGATTTTTAGCGTTGAGTTTTCTCAGACATTTTTTCTAGGTAAGTATGAAAGTTATTTTTATTTTTTGACGATAATTATATAGTCATCTAATCCATAAAGCTACCCAACTTTATTCTTGATGTTTCGCCAAGGATGAAAATCTTTAGCTGATAGGTTAAGTCATTTAAAGATGACTAAATTATTACTTTATAAATAAGTTTTTATTGAGTAACTTTTGATTTTCAGCGTTTAATTTTGTCAGACATTTTTTCTAGGTAAGTGTGAGAGTTATTTTTATCTTTTGGCGATAATTATATAGTCATCTATTGCATAATGTGAATTATAGTTTAATTTGAGATATTTACGTTTAAGGGGAGTTATAAATTTTTGAGTAGGTAGATTTTCATTAGCGTACTTTAAAAAATCTATCTGAGATTCCCTAATACCTGTTGCAGTAATATATTTAAACCACTCCAACTTTAAACCTAACTCCTCTGCCAAATTTTCAACTAATTTTTTTTCTAGAAGAATATCTTCTTGAGGTTGCATCCCATAAAATCCAAAAAGTCTCTTGATTTGAACAATTAAGATTACATAACCACCACGAATCAAACTTTCTTGAAAGATTTTATGATAAGTTTCAAAAGACTTTCTCTTCTCTTCTGGTTTTGCAAACAAACAGTGAGAAATAACTATAAAATCAAAGAAACCTTGTGGTAAAACTTTCGACTTCTTGTTATATGTAAAAATATCTGTTGTATCAAACCGAAAATACAAATTAGTAGGTATTCTTTGCTTTTCAATATATTGTCGCCAAAACTGAAGACCTCGATACTGAAAATGAGCTTGTTTTTCCAGAGAATAATAACAAATGTGCATGGGAGGAGCAGTAAAAAAGCTACTACTACTTTGCAGAAATAAGGCTAATCCACAAGCAACTGTTCCCGGTCCTGCACCTATATCAAGAATGTTAAGTTTAGTAGGTAATAATCCAGATTTATATATTAAAAACCAGACTAAATAACTACAATAAATATGTTCTGGAAAATATTTCATCATATAGACATGAGCACTAAGTTCATAACCGTAATCAGGATCAATATTACTCTTTAATAACTGTAAGTCTTTAATTGCTGCTGCCAAATCTGATGCTCGTTTTTTTTCAGTTCTTCTTTCTAGTTCAGATTTAATATACTCTGCCAAACTTGATTCAAAATCATCAAATATTGTTTCATCTATTCCAGTACATTGCCATAAATTTTCATCTTTTTCAGTTAACTTAAATTTATTAGTAACAAACTCAATAAATTTTGGTTCTGGAGTCAATATATAATCATCAAGTCGCCTAATTACTGGTTCATCAAAATCAATCTTTAACTCTAATTCATCTAACTTATCAACAGCTTGTTTCAGCTTTTGACTTAAACTTCTAATTTCTCGATCTTTATCATTTAAAGTTTCCTGAAAATTCAGCTTATCTTGATATAACTTCTCCACAGGAGATAATTTTGCTCCCGAATTTTTAATAGTTTTTAGTATCTGGTTTGCCAGAGAAATACTTCCTTTTTTTAAAGCAAACCAAAATTTGAGAGAACGCCAAAAATTTGTAATTTTATTATTCATAAGTAAACTTCCCCTGAAGTTGTTTGATTTCTGAGTTACTTAATATTTATATTAACTTATCTAGTTCCTAGATGATAATTTCCCTGTAATTAAATTCTTAATTTCTCTATTATCTGTCATTTAAAGATTCCGGAAACTTGAGACGATCTTGATATAACCTCTCTCAAACAAGAAAGTAAGAGAACACGACTGAACTACATTAACTGCTTTAGTTAT